>NZ_JAELTL010000253.1:0-314 GCF_016428815.1 Serratia sp. ASV30
GTCAACCGTGGTGGTGCCCAGGGTATTGCCATTGTCGGTCACGGTGACCGTGCTGCCCGGCTCCCCTTTGCCACCCAGCGTCGGTGAACGGTCATCGGTGGTCTCGCCCGGGGCCACTGGCCCGGTCCTGTCTCTTATACACATCTGACGCTGCCGACGATGCCAACTGGGTGTAGATCTCGGTGGGCGCCGGATCATTAAAAGGGGGGGGGGGGGGGGGGGGGGGGGGGGGGGGGGGGGGGGGGGGGGGGGGGGGGGGGGGGGGGGGGGGGGGGGGGGGGGGGGGGGGGGGGGGGGGGGGGGGGGGGGGGGGG
>NZ_JAELTL010000254.1:0-314 GCF_016428815.1 Serratia sp. ASV30
TGTTCATCGGTTAGATTGCCGCTGAGATAACCGGTCATTGAAGTGAAACGAGCTCCTGTCGCCACCAGTGCATCGATATCCTTATTGGCCCAGCTCCAGATTTCAACACCAAAGCCCAGTGCATGAACTGTCTCTTATACACATCTGACGCTGCCGACGATGCCAACTGGGTGTAGATCTCGGTGGGCGCCGTAGCATTAAAAAGGGGGGGGGGGGGGGGGGGGGGGGGGGGGGGGGGGGGGGGGGGGGGGGGGGGGGGGGGGGGGGGGGGGGGGGGGGGGGGGGGGGGGGGGGGGGGGGGGGGGGGGGGGGGG
>NZ_JAELTL010000255.1:0-313 GCF_016428815.1 Serratia sp. ASV30
GACCCACATGCGGCTCGACGTTGTCCACCACGCTGGTGATTGCCGGCACGCCTGGAATGGTGATATCCACCGTCAGGTCGTAGGACGGGGTGCTTGGCGTGGTCTTGTTGCCCGCCGCGTCTACCGCTGTCTCTTATACACATCTGACGCTGCCGACGATGCCAACTGGGTGTAGATCTCGGTGGGCGCCGGATCATGAAAAAGGGGGGGGGGGGGGGGGGGGGGGGGGGGGGGGGGGGGGGGGGGGGGGGGGGGGGGGGGGGGGGGGGGGGGGGGGGGGGGGGGGGGGGGGGGGGGGGGGGGGGGGGGGGGG
>NZ_JAELTL010000256.1:0-312 GCF_016428815.1 Serratia sp. ASV30
AACACCACATAGAATTCAACCACGTTGCCAAGTTGAACCAATGCGGTATCGCCGGATTGTAGTCCGCGCCGAAGCAGGGCGGCGGCTAGATGGTCAGAAAGCTGTTCCAGTTGGCGGTAGCTTAAGCCTGTCTCTTATACACATCTCCGAGCCCACGAGACAGGAGGTATCATCGCGTATGCCGGCTTCTGCGTGAAAAGGGGGGGGGGGGGGGGGGGGGGGGGGGGGGGGGGGGGGGGGGGGGGGGGGGGGGGGGGGGGGGGGGGGGGGGGGGGGGGGGGGGGGGGGGGGGGGGGGGGGGGGGGGGGGGGG
>NZ_JAELTL010000257.1:0-310 GCF_016428815.1 Serratia sp. ASV30
CCCCCCCCCCCCCCCCCCCCCCCCCCCCCCCCCCCCCCCCCCCCCCCCCCCCCCCCCCCCCCCCCCCCCCCCCCCCCCCCCCCCCCCCCCCCCCCCCCCCCCCCCCCCTTTTAATGATCCGGCGACCCCCGAGATCTACACCCAGTTGGCATCGTCGGCAGCGTCAGATGTGTATAAGAGACAGGCACACTGGTGTTGCCCGCCTTGTCCGTCGCCGTGGTGGTCAGTGAATGCCCACCTTCTGGCAATGGCGTGGTCGGGGTAAATGCCCAGGCCCCGTTGCCGTCGGTCATCACCGAACCAATCAGTT
>NZ_JAELTL010000258.1:0-308 GCF_016428815.1 Serratia sp. ASV30
TGGTGAATGACGATGCTGAAGTAGTGGCTCCCCGCCAGCGTATAACTGCTGGCTGCAATTGGGCACTCCTGCGCCAGATCAAATACCCGGTGCTGATGCTCATGCAGCCGCGCATGCAGCGCTTGCACGCTGTCGCATGTTTCGTGCGGTAGGCTCAGTGAGAATGTCTCTGCTGGCAGAATATGTTGATACCCCTGCCCGTCGTCGTCACACAGGATCAGGGTGCGCAGCACTTCGTGCCGGTCAACCACCTTCATCAGGGCCTGTGCCACTTTCTGCGGATCGGTACCGGCCTGCAGCTTGAGCGT
>NZ_JAELTL010000035.1:0-59236 GCF_016428815.1 Serratia sp. ASV30
CCCCCCCCCCCCCCCCCCCCCCCCCCCCCCCCCCCCCCCCCCCCCCCCCCCTCCCCCATCCCACGCCGCCCACCGAGCTCTACACCCAGTTGGCATCGTCGGCAGCGTCAGATGTGTATAAGAGACAGCTGGAAAGGTATCGAACCTGAGATGTTAACATCAGAGTAAATGGTATCGATCTTTAACTGCGATTCAATAAGCGTGATTTGGTTATCGGTAGTGCCGGTTTCGTTATCGGCCTTGGATACTCTTGTATAAGCAAAAATTGTCATGTTTTCCTCCTTTCTGTAAATTATATCTTGCAGATAGGAGGAAATACATATTGTTAGTTAATTTATTTTGCTGTTTCTTCCTCTTCACGGAATCCAGCCAATAGCTTCTGTAGTGCAATGGTATCACTCATAAACTTGATTTCACCATCAACCATTAAGAAATTCTGCTTATGGCCTGAAAGGTGAAGAATTTTTACGACCCATCCGTTTCCTGAACGAGCGACAGTAATGTTTTTCAGTACCCTTTTTAGCAAAAGGTTTAGCTCTAAGCCATCAGTAATGCTAGAGAGTTTCTCATTTTGAACTGCGTCAATGCCACGCTGTTCTCGCGCATCTTTTGTAATCTGCTCGGTAATTTCCTTTACTCTATTTTCCATTGTACCGATGCTTTTGATTACAGACAGAGGAATGTTGTCCAGAGTTTGTAGCTTACTATTCAGATCGCTAATGCGCTTTTCAAGTAGTTGCCTTTCCTGATGGATTGACTGGTCGAGTGAAGGTTTTTTCTTGAACTCTAACCGACCAAGAATGGTAGTTAACGCACTATCTAATCCTTTGATTGAAATGTTTTGCGAGCACCGACCATCTTTAGCATTCAAGCATCCGTGATAAACGTACAGTTTTCCTTTTACGGTGTGTTTTCTTTTTATTAATGCGCCACCACATTCACAGCGTAATAGTCCGCTATAAGGGTTATCAGCACTACGGCGTCCCCGTTTGGATTTGCTTTGGTCTGATTGCAGTAACAGCCAATCCTCTTTGCTGATCAGGGAAGGGTAGTATCCTTCAACTAAATCAAGTTTGACTAGCTCCCTTTCTTTAGTCGTTTCACCCGTTTGATATGCACCATATAAAGCAGGGTTTTTTAACATTTTGGTTATTGATGCATGATTCCACTGAGAAGCACGGATGCCAGCAGTGCCTTGCTTATTAAGCGTTTTGGCAATCATGTTACTACCTTTGCCTTCCTGCTTGAGACGGACGATTTGCCTGGCAATCTCGGCTTTGTCGCCGAGTTCATACCCATCAGTAGTGCGTTGCAACCAAAAGGGCAAAACTTTATTGATGGGTTTACCAGCCAGTGCGGCTTGCCGTTGTTGGCCTTTGGTTTCTCTTAAACGTACAGCTTTTCGTTCCGATTCTTTGTGGGCGAGATCGGCAGCTACGGCGATACGGATAACGCTTTGTAGATCGTTAAGGCTGCTTTTGGTTAGTAGCAAACCATCAGACAGACTGACGACCTGAACTTCTTTGCGAAGAATTTCTTTGACCGTTTCCAGAGTGGCATCAATACCTCGTCTTGAAAGGCGATCTAGAGCTTCTATAATGATTGTTGAACCTGCGCTGATCTGGCCTTCTTCGATGGCTGCAAGCATGTCTACAAGAGAGGCACGTTTACCCTCACGAAAGGCACTGATACCAAGATCCTGAAAGTTTTTGCTGGAGAGTTTCAGGCCATTTTTGGTGGCGTAATCTTCAGCCATTTCCGTCTGTCTGCGCAGGCTGTCACCCAATTCTTGCCGCTTGCTTGAAAAGCGAACATAACTGTAGGCGATCCCGTTGTTCTGTTGTGGCATAATGTGTCCAAAATCACGTTTCTATAAGAGTATATCCTTTGCTATTAAGTAACAATATCACTATGCAGTTCGGCAGTAAGCCGTTGTTTGAAAACATCTCTGTCAAATTTGGCGGCGGTAACCGCTATGGTCTGATCGGAGCCAACGGCTGCGGTAAATCGACGTTCATGAAAATCCTCGGTGGCGATCTGGCGCCGAGCGGCGGTAACGTGTTCCTGGATCCGAATGAGCGCCTGGGTAAACTGCGCCAGGATCAGTTCGCTTTTGAACAGTTCAGCGTGCTGGACACCGTGATCATGGGCCACACCGAACTGTGGGCGGTGAAGGAAGAGCGCGACCGCATCTACGCCATGGCGGAGATGAGCGAAGAAGACGGCTATAAAGTGGCCGATCTGGAAGTGGCCTATGGCGAGATGGACGGCTACACCGCAGAAGCACGTGCCGGTGAGTTGCTGCTCGGCGTGGGGATCCCGGTAGAACAGCATTATGGCCCGATGAGCGAGATCGCTCCCGGCTTCAAACTGCGTGTCCTGTTGGCTCAGGCCCTGTTCTCCGATCCGGAAATCCTGCTGCTCGACGAACCAACGAACAACCTGGACATCGATACCATTCGCTGGCTGGAGCAGGTGCTGAACGAACGTAACAGCACCATGATCATCATTTCGCACGACCGTCACTTCCTGAACATGGTTTGTACTCACATGGCGGATCTGGACTACGGCGAACTGCGTGTCTACCCAGGTAACTACGACGAATACATGACGGCGGCTACCCAGGCTCGTGAGCGCCTGATGTCTGACAACGCCAAGAAGAAGGCGCAGATTAACGAATTGCAGTCCTTCGTTAGCCGCTTCAGTGCCAACGCATCCAAATCCAAGCAGGCTACCTCCCGTGCCCGCCAGATCGACAAGATCCAGTTGGAAGAGGTGAAAGCCTCTAGCCGTCAGAACCCGTTCATTCGTTTTGAACAGGACAAGAAACTGTTCCGTAACGCGCTGGAAGTGGAAGCGCTGGCCAAAGGCTTCGACAACGGCCCGCTGTTCAGCAAACTCAACCTGATGGTTGAAGTGGGCGAGAAAGTGGCGATCCTGGGTGCCAACGGTATCGGTAAATCTACTCTGCTGAAAACGCTGGTGGGTGACCTGCAACCGGATAACGGCACCGTGAAATGGTCCGAAAACGCCAAGATCGGTTACTACGCACAGGATCACGAATACGAGTTCGATGAAACCCTGAGCGTGTTCGACTGGATGAGCCAGTGGAAGCAGGAAAAGGACGATGAGCAGGCGGTGCGCAGCATTCTTGGCCGCCTGTTGTTCAGCCAGGACGATATCAAGAAGCGCGTAAAAGTGCTGTCCGGTGGTGAGAAGGGCCGTATGCTGTTCGGCAAGATCATGATGCAGCGCCCGAACATCCTGATCATGGATGAACCAACCAACCACATGGATATGGAATCCATCGAGTCACTGAACATGGCGTTGGAAATGTACGAAGGGACTTTGATCTTCGTTTCCCACGACCGTGAGTTCGTTAGCTCGCTGGCCACACGCGTTCTGGAAATGACCCCGAACAAGGTGATCGACTTTACCGGCAACTACGAGGACTACCTGCGTAGCCAGGGTATCAACTGATCCCTTCGAGTCGGCCCTCACCCCAACCCTCTCCCACAGGGAGAGGGAGCAGTCCAGAGTGCTTGGTTAGCCCGTACTGCTTCGGAACGTGATGAGTAGAGAAAGATAGGTATTACGCAGAAGAATTAACGAACTCAATCCGTTCCGTCTCCCATAAGGAGAGGGAGCAGTCCAGAGTGCTTGGTTAGCCCGTACTGCTTCGGAACGTGATGAGTAGAGAAAGATAGGTATTACGCAGAAGAATTAACGAAACTCAATCCGTTCCGTCTCCCATAAGGAGAGTGAGCAGTCCAGAGCGATTGGTTAGCTCGTACTGCTTCGGAACGTGATGAGTAGAGAACGATAGGTATTACGCAGAAGAATTAACGAACTCGATCTGTCCCCTCTCCCTGTGGGAGAGGGCTAGGGTGAGGGGCAGCATCTTTACCACACACCTCACACCGCGGATCCTTCGGCAGCTTCATCTCGCGAAACTGCATGCTCATCGCATCAAACATCAACAACTTCCCCACCAAAGGCTGGCCATAGTTTGCCAACAGCTTGATGGCTTCCATCGCCTGTAACGTACCGATAGTGCCGACTAAAGGGGCCATCACGCCAGCTTCAACACAGGTCAGCGCATTTTCCCCAAACAGCCTGCTCAGGCAGCGATAACAGGGCTGTTCCGGTTGATAGGTAAAGACGCTGAGCTGGCCCTCCATGCGGATAGCGGCCCCTGATACCAGAGGTTTACGCTGTGCATGGCACAGGCGGTTGAGCATATCGCGGGTCGCCACGTTATCGGTACAGTCCAGTACCACGTCGCAAGCGGCAATCTGCGCCGCCATTTGCTCGTCATCCAGCTGTGTGTCTAGGGTATCAATACGGATATGAGGATTGATGGCACTCAGCTCAATGCGGGCAGATTCGACCTTCGCCATACCAATGCGATCATCCCGGTGCAGGATCTGGCGCTGTAGATTGGAGAGGGAAACCGTGTCGAAATCAACCAGCGTCAGATGGCCGACGCCAGCGGCAGCCAAATAAGGCGCAGCCGCACAGCCCAGCCCGCCAAGCCCAACGATCAGCACGTGCGCCGCCTGCAGCTTTTCCTGACCGTCGAAGTCGAAACCCCGCAGTACGATCTGGCGGTTGTAGCGCAGCGCTTGTGCATCGGTTAATTCCGGCAGCATGTTCAGTTCCTCAGCAACGCATTGAAAGGTTCGATCTCTACTGTCTCACCAGCGGCCACCGAGCCACGTTCGCGCTCCAGCACGATAAAGCAGTTACCCTGGCTGAATGAGCTGAACACGTGGGAACCCTGATGGCCGGTGGTGCTCACTTCCAGCTCGCCTTGGGCATTGCTGGTGAAAATACCGCGCTGGAAATCGAGGCGACCCGGCGACTTTTTCAGTGGCGTCAGAGCGCGAGCTTTCAGGCGGGGTGGCAGTTGCCATTCGGTATGACCGGCCAGCTTGGCCAGCAGCGGTTGCACCAGTTGATAGAAAGTCAAAGCAGCAGAGACCGGGTTGCCAGGCAGGCCACAGAACCAGGCGTGCTGGAGCTTGCCGAAAGCAAAAGGTTTGCCCGGCTTGATGGCCAGCTTCCAGAAGCTGACTTTGCCCAGTTCATCCAGCATCTGCTTGGTGTAATCGGCTTCACCGACGGAAACGCCGCCGCTGCTGATCACCACGTCGGCCTCGCTATCCGCCTGGATAAAGGCCGCGCGTAATGCTTCCTGATTATCACGAATAATCCCCAGATCGATCACCGTGCAGCCGAGCTGTTCCAGCATCAGGCGTACGACAAAGCGGTTGGTGTCGTAGATCTGCCCGGCTTGCAGTGGCTGGCCGACCGGCTGCAATTCGTCACCGGTAGAGAATACCGCCACCTTCAATTTGCGCATCACCTGGACATCGGCCACGCCCAATGAGGCCAGTAATGGTAGCTGTGCTGCCCCCAGGGTGATCCCAGCGGGTAGCACGCTCGCCCCGCGCAGGATATCTTCCCCCGCCAAACGGATATTTTGCCCGGCGTTTACCGGGGCGTTGAAACGCACTCCAGCCTCGGTCACTTCAGCCTGCTCTTGCATGATCACCGCATCCGCACCGGCTGGAATGGGTGCTCCGGTCATGATGCGTACGCAGGTGTTAGCAGGCCAAGTATCCGTAAACGGAGCACCGGCAAAGGCTTTACCCGCTACCGGTAAAGGAGAGTTGCCGTTCAGGTCACTTAGACGTACTGCGTAGCCGTCCATTGCCGAGTTGGCGAAGGGCGGGACATCGATAGGGGAGACCACTGGGGCGGCGGTAATGCGCCCGGCTGCGCTGGTCAAGGCGATAGATTCGCTCTGTTGCAGTGGCGCGATCTGGGAGAGCATTTTCTCCAGTGCCTGCTCAAGAGAAATGAGGTCAGAAGTATGACAGTGATCCATAAACAAAACTCCGTAATCGGCGTGCGCGAATTTTTCGGCAAAGTAGGGCTATTATGGCAGATAACGCCGTGGTGGAGAAACCAGGTTAACGTATTGAAATCAATAACAGGAGACAGTTATGCACCAGCACGTACTGGATTTTTGGTTCGAAGAGATCGACCCAGTCATGTGGTTTAGAAAGGACGATGAGTTTGATCGTGTACTGCGCACCCGCTTTGGCCAACTGTGGCAGGCGGCGTCCCAAGGAGAACTGGCACATTGGCGTGCAACCATCAAAGGAAGACTGGCGGAAATCATCGTGCTCGATCAGTTCAGCCGTAATCTGTTCCGTAACACGCCACGCTCCTTTGCTTGTGACGGAATGGCGCTGGTGCTGGCTCAGGAAGCGATCGCCACTGGGCTATGTGAAAACCTGACGGTCGAGCAGCGCGGCTTCCTTTATTTACCTTTTATGCATTCCGAATCCGCGTTGATCCACCAGCAGGCGTTGGAGCTGTTTCGCCAATTAAATAATGGTGACCAGTTGGAGTTTGAAATACGTCATAAAGCCATAATCGAACGTTTTGGACGTTATCCCCATCGTAACGAGATATTAGGCCGGGAATCTACGCTTGAGGAGCAGGAATTTCTGCAACAACCGGGGTCGGGTTTCTAAATATTTTTCATTGGCGTGTAAGCGGGGAATAGCGGAGAAGGGCATGGCCACCGCTTATTAAACCTGAGCCAAATCGGGCTATTTCCTGACGCCGACAATAGGCCGGTTAAATCCGTCAGTGGTAAATGAAAAGCTAGATAACTCACTGTTTTTATAACATTTGGCTCTTTCAATGCACAAAATAGTCTAAGCAGGCTACGCTTAATGCTTGGCGACGAGTTTGTGCTTTACATCGATTGCCGGGCTAAATATAGTCGAAAAAGGCTAAATAATAATTTTCTCTCCATTTTCATGCGGTACCTGCTTGAATTACCGCGGATAGACACAGGTGTCAGGTCAATGAGCAAACCAGTGATTGCCATTCATGGTGGTGCGGGCGCAATTACCCGTGCGGCATTGAGTGCAGAGAAAGAACAAGATTATATCCAGGCGCTTTCCGACATTGTGGCTGCCGGGCAGGCTATTCTGGCCGCAGGCGGCAGCGCACTGGACGCGGTAACGGAGGCAGTCAGGCTGCTGGAAGAGTGCCCGCTGTTCAACGCAGGTAAAGGCTCGGTATTTACCCACCAAGGCACTCATGAGCTGGATGCCTGCGTGATGGATGGCCGTACCTGTGATGCCGGGGCGGTCGCCGGGGTCAGCCGGATACGTAACCCGGTACTTGCCGCGCGTACGGTGCTGGAAAACAGCACTCATGTGCTGTTTGGCGGGGAAGGGGCAGAAAGATTTGCCGCCAATCACGGCCTGGAAATGGTCGATCCCGATTTCTTCTTTACCCAGGAACGTTTTGACCAACTGCACCGTGCTCAGGCAGAGCAGGGCCGGGTGTTGCTCGATCACGACGGTGCGGCGGCGCTCAGCGGTGACCCACTGGATCCCGATCGCAAATTTGGCACTGTGGGGGCGGTAGCGCTGGATGCCTTGGGCAACTTGGCAGCGGCCACCTCAACCGGCGGCATGACCAATAAGGCGGCAGGGCGCATTGGCGATACGCCGATTATTGGCGCCGGTTGCTATGCCAACAACGCCACGGTGGCGGTCTCCAGCACCGGTACCGGCGAAATCTTTATGCGCACCGTCGCGGCCTACGACGTGTCTGCACTGATTGAATATGCCGGTCTAACCCTGCAACAGGCCTGCGATAAAGTGGTGATGGAAAAGCTGTTGGCACTGGGCGGTAGCGGCGGGCTGATTGCTATCGATCGTTTTGGCAACGTCGCACTGCCGTTTAACAGTGAAGGAATGTATCGCGGTTTCGGCTATGTCGGCGATGCCCCTTCCGTGGGTATCTACCGCTGAATGCTTGCCGGGAGGGCAAATGACCGATACGGCCATCCAGCCACAGGCAGAACGTGGGCTGATTTTACCGCCCGAGCGCGTCTTGGCGGTGAGCGATCTGTGCGTACAATTCCGCCAAGAAGGCGACGTCATTGAGGCGGTGCGCCATCTGGATTTCGACGTCGATCGTGGCGAAACTCTGGCAATCGTTGGAGAATCTGGTTCCGGCAAGTCGGTCACCTCACTGGCGTTGATGCGTCTGGTCGAGCAGGGCGGCGGTGAGTTGATCAGCGGCGCGATGCATTTTCGCCGGCGTAACGGTCAGGTGCTCGATCTGGCCAAGGCAAAACAGAGCACCTTGCGAACCTTACGCGGCGCCGATATGGCGATGATTTTTCAAGAACCGATGACCTCGCTCAACCCGGTGTTTCCGGTGGGGGAGCAGATCGCCGAATCTCTGCGTCTGCATCAGGGTATGGATCACCGCAGTGCCAAACGTGAAGCGCTGCGTATGCTCGATCTGGTGCGTATTCCCGAGGCCAAAAACGTCCTTGGCCGCTATCCGCATCAACTGTCTGGCGGGATGCGCCAGCGGGTGATGATTGCCATGGCGCTGTCGTGCAAACCGGCGCTGCTGATTGCCGATGAACCAACCACCGCGCTGGACGTCACCATTCAGGCGCAAATCCTGCAGCTGATCCGCGTGTTGCAGCAGGAAATGCACATGGGGGTGATCTTCATTACGCACGATATGGGCGTGGTGGCGGAGATTGCCGATCGGGTACTGGTGATGCACCAAGGCGAAAAGGTGGAACAAGGGGAGGTGCGCTCGTTGTTTGCCGCTCCGCAGCAGCCTTACACTCAAGCTTTGTTGGCCGCCGTACCGCAGCTGGGCGCGATGGCAGATAAAGACTTCCCGGCAAAATTTCCGTTAGCTGGCGTTGACGATAATGACCAGCCGCAAGACACCATACCCGCAGGAGCTACGCCGATCTTGCAGGTAGAAAATCTGGTCACGCGCTTCGATCTGCGCAGCGGCATTCTCAACCGCGTCACGCGCCGTGTGCATGCGGTGGAAAATATCAGCTTTGACCTCTATCCCGGCGAAACGCTGGGATTGGTCGGCGAATCTGGCTGTGGCAAATCCACCACTGGCCGTTCACTGTTGAAGCTGGTCGATAGCCAACGCGGCACCATTACCTTCAACGGCCAGCAGATCAACCGCTTGAAAGGCTCTGCCTTACAGCATTTACGCCGTGATATTCAGTTTATCTTTCAAGACCCTTACGCTTCCCTGGACCCACGGCTCACCGTTGGTTTCTCCATCATGGAGCCGTTGCTGGTACACAACGTCGCTCGCGGGGCGGAGGCCGAAAAACGGGTGGCCTGGTTATTGGAGCGGGTGGGGCTGAAGCCGGAACATGCGCGGCGTTATCCGCATGAGTTCTCCGGTGGTCAACGCCAACGTATTTGCATTGCCCGTGCGTTGGCACTCAACCCGAAAGTGGTGATTGCCGATGAGGCGGTCTCCGCGTTGGACGTATCGATCCAGGCGCAAATTGTCAATCTGCTGCTCGATTTACAGCGTGAATTGGGCATCGCATTTCTGTTTATTTCCCACGATATGGCGGTAGTGGAACGAGTCTGCCATCGCGTCGCGGTGATGTATCTGGGCCAGATTGTGGAGATCGGCCCACGCCGGGCGGTGTTTGAAAACCCGCAGCACGCCTATACCCGTAAGCTGATGGCCGCCGTGCCGGTGGCCGATCCCACCCATGCGCATAAACGCCAGCCGTTGCTGGTGGATGAAATACCCAGCCCGATCCGTGGGCTGGATGATGAACCCGTTACCGCACCTTTAGTGCAGGTAGGGCCAGGGCACTTTGTGGCCCGCCACCCTATTGCCGGTGCCTTTTAGCCTTGCCTCAGGAGAGTTAAGCACTATGACTAAGCACACATTCAAGCGTAATGTTTTGGCCGCCGTACTGCTGGCCGCCGCTGCTGGCCCGGCTTGGGCTGCCAAGGATGCGGTGATTGCCGTAGCGTCCAACTTCACCACGCTCGACCCGTACGATGCCAACGACACCTTGTCGCAGGCGGTCGCCAAATCCTTCTATCAGGGGCTGTTTGGCTTTGATAAGGATATGAAGCTGGTGAACGTATTGGCAGACAGCTACGACGTCAGCAAAGACGGCTTGACCTACACCATCAAGCTCCAGCCGGGGGTAAAATTCCACGACGGTAGCGCGTTCGATGCCGAAGCGGTCAAGGTTAACCTGGATCGCGCCAGTAACCCGGATAATCGCCTGAAACGCTACAACCTGTTCAAGATGATCGATAAAACCGAAGTGGTCGATCCCACCACGGTCAAGATCGTGCTGAAAGCGCCATTCTCGGCGTTTATCAATAACCTGGCGCACCCGGCTGCGGCGATGATTTCCCCGGCGGCCCTTAAGCAGTATGGCAAGGAGATCGGTTTCCATCCGGTGGGGACCGGCCCTTACCAGTTTGAAACCTGGAACCAGACCGACTATGTGAAAGTGAAGAAATTCGACGGTTACTGGAAAGCGGGCTTACCGAAGCTGGACAGCATCACCTGGCGGCCGGTAGTGGATAACAACACCCGTGCGGCGATGCTGCAAACCGGTGAAGCGACCTTTGCGTTCCCAATCCCTTATGAGCAAGCCAAGGTGCTGGAGAAGAACAGCAAGCTGGATCTGGTGGCCGCGCCGTCGATCCTGCAACGCTACATCAGCATGAACGTGACGCAGAAACCGTTCGATAACCCGAAGGTGCGCCAGGCACTGAACTATGCGATCAACAAGGACGCGCTGATTAAGGTGGCGTTCTCTGGGTTTGCCGTTCCGGCGGAAGGCCCGGTGCCTCCGGCCATTGATTTTGCTACCCGCTACAACGCTTGGCCATACGATCCAGCCAAGGCGCGTGAACTGCTGAAAGAAGCGGGCTATCCGAACGGGTTTACTACCACACTGTGGTCTTCCCATAACCACAGCACCGCGCAGAAAGTGTTGCAGTTTGCTCAGCAGCAGTTGGCGCAGGTTGGGGTCAAAGTGACCGTTACCGCGATGGATGCTGGCCAACGTGCGGCGCAGGTGGAGAGCGTGGGCGTGAAGGACACTGGCGTGCGTATGTTCTATACCGGCTGGTCTGCTTCGACCGGCGAAGCCGACTGGGCGCTGACGCCGTTATTTGCCACCCAATCCGCACCGCCTAAGCAGTTCAACACTGCGTTTTACAGCAATCCACAGGTCGACAAGGATCTGGCTGATGCGTTGGCCACCACCGATCGTGCCCAGAAGCAGGCTTTGTACCAAGATGCACAAGATCGCATTTGGGCCGATGCGCCTTGGATTTTCCTGGTGACGGAGCGCCTGCTGTCTGCCAACAACAAACAGCTGAGCGGTTTCTACGTGATGCCGGACACCTCGTTTAACTTTGATAACGCGGATTTGAAATAGGCCCTCACCCCAACCCTCTCCCACAGGGAGAGGGAGAAGTTGGGTGTTGTGAACAGTTACAGGCGTTAATTTATGGCACTGTTCCGGTGGTGAGGTTAGCAACGGAACTTAATCAGTAGCACATTCAGTCCCCTCTCCCTGTGGGAGAGGGTTAGGGTGAGGGGAATGCTTAATTATTTTCTAAAACGCCTGCTGGGCCTGATCCCGACGCTGCTGATCGTGGCCGTGCTGGTGTTCTTGTTTGTCCATATGCTGCCGGGCGATCCGGCGCGGTTGGCCGCGGGGCCGGAGGCAGACGAAGCCGTCGTCCAGTTGGTGCGTCAGGATCTGGGGCTGGACAAGCCGTTGCCACAGCAGTTTGTGCATTTCTTTGTCAATATTTTGCAGGGTGATTTCGGCACGTCGATGGTGTCCAAACGCCCGGTCAGTGCAGAGATCGCCTCGCGCTTTATGCCAACCTTCTGGCTGACCATCGCCAGCATGGTGTGGGCGGTGATTTTTGGCATGGCGATCGGCATGATTTCCGCCGTGTGGCGCAACCGCTGGCCGGACCGGGTGGGGATGACGCTGGCCGTGTCGGGTATCTCTTTCCCGGCCTTTGCGTTGGGGATGCTGTTGATGCAGGTGTTCTCAGTCAATCTCGGCTGGCTGCCGACGGTGGGAGCGGATACCTGGCAGCATTACATCCTGCCTTCAATCACGCTGGGTGCTGCGGTAGCGGCGGTGATGGCCCGCTTCACCCGCGCCTCGTTCGTTGAGGTGATGCAGGAAGATTACATGCGCACCGCTCGCGCCAAGGGCGTGCCGGAGTCTCTGGTGATCGTCAAACACGGGCTACGCAACGCCATGATCCCGGTGATCACCATGATGGGCCTACAGTTTGGTTTCCTGTTGGGGGGCTCAATCGTGGTCGAGAAGGTGTTTAACTGGCCGGGGTTGGGGCGCTTGCTGGTGGATTCGGTAGAAATGCGCGATTACCCGGTGATCCAGGCCGAAGTGCTGCTGTTCTCGCTGGAATTTATTCTGATTAATCTGTTGGTGGATATGCTGTATGCGGCCATCAACCCTTCGATTCGTTACCAATAGGCAGGCCGTATGATGAAGTATTGGCGGCGTAACGCCGCGCTCAAGGCAATGCCGGTGATTAATCCCAACGCGGTGCGTACGCCTTGGCATGAGTTCTGGCGGCGCTTTCGTCGCCAGCAGGTCGCAATGGTGGCCGGCGTGTTTGTGTTGCTGCTGGTGGCCGCAGCGCTGCTGGCACCGCATCTGGTGCCTTATGATGCGGAAAACTTCTTTGATTACGATCGGCTCAATGAAGGGCCTTCGCTGGTGCATTGGCTCGGGGTGGATTCGTTGGGCCGGGATATTTTCAGCCGTATTCTGATGGGCGCGCGGATCTCTTTGGCTGCCGGGGTGTTCTCGGTGCTGGTTGGCAGCGTGATTGGCACGGTGCTCGGGCTCTTGGCGGGCTATTACGAAGGCTGGTGGGATCGCATCGTAATGCGCATCAGCGACGTGCTGTTTGCCTTCCCTGGTATTCTGTTGGCGATTGGCGTGGTGGCGATCATGGGCAGCGGCATGGCGAACGTGATTGTCGCCGTGGCCATCTTCAGCATTCCGGCGTTTGCGCGCCTGGTGCGTGGCAATACTCTGGTGCTAAAGCATCTGACCTACATTGAATCGGCGCGCAGCATCGGTGCTTCGGACTGGACCATCATCCTGCGGCATATTTTGCCGGGCACCATCTCGTCGATCGTGGTCTATTTCACCATGCGTATTGGTACTTCAATCATTACCGCTGCCAGCCTGTCGTTCTTGGGATTGGGGGCGCAGCCACCAACGCCCGAATGGGGTGCGATGCTCAATGAAGCGCGGGCGGATATGGTGATAGCCCCGCATGTGGCGATCTTCCCCAGCCTGGCAATCTTCTTCACCGTATTGGCGTTTAACCTGCTAGGCGATGGGTTACGTGATGCATTGGATCCGAAACTGAAGGGATGACCCCTCACCCCAACCCTCTCCCACAGGAAGAGGGAGCTGCCCGGAGCCTTTGGTGGGATCGTGCTGCTTCGGTAAGTGTGTGGTAAGTAAAACGAAAGTCAGGGTATTACACAGAAAAAACAGCGAGTCCGATCGGTCCCCTCTCCCTGTGGGAGAGGGCTAGGGTGAGGGGCAAATCACTCAGCGGAACAGATGCTCGGCATGAAAACGCAGATGATCCTCAATAAAGGTAGCGATGGTGAAGTAGCTGTGGTCGTAACCCGGTTGAATGCGCAGGGTTAACGGCCAGTCACGCTGGCGTGCCAACTCCGCCAGCTTGGCCGGTTGCAGCTGATCCGCCAGAAACTGATCCCCATCTCCTTGGTCAATCAACATCGGCAACTGCTCCGCCCCGCTGGCCAGCAAATGGCAACTGTCATAGTGCAGCCACTGCGTTTCATCATCCCCCAGATAGGCCGCAAAGGCTTTACGGCCCCAAGGCACCTGGCAAGGGTTGACGATCGGTGCAAAGGCTGACGCCGAACGAAAACGCTGCGGGTTACGCATTGCCATCATTAACGCACCATGGCCGCCCATCGAGTGGCCCGCAATGGATTGCCGATCGCTGACGCTGAAATGCTGCTTGATCAGCGCTGGCAGCTCATCGCTGATGTAGTCATACATGCGAAAGTGTTGATCCCAAGGTGCCTGAGTGGCATTGAGGTAGAACCCCGCCCCCTGGCCCAGATCGTAACCTTCGTCATTCGGCACCTCATCGCCGCGCGGGCTGGTATCCGCCATCACCAGCACCAACCCTAATTCTGCGGCAATGCGCTGGGCACCGGCCTTCAACGTGAAGTTTTCATCATTACAGGTCAGCCCCGACAGCCAATACAGCACCGGCGGCGGGTTATCGTCGCGCGGTGGTGGCAGATAGATACTGAACGTCATGTTGCAATTCAGGCTCTGCGCCGCGTGACGGTAACGTTGTTGCCAACCACCGAACATGCGGTGCTCTTCGAGAAGTTCTAATGACATCGTCATCCTCTGCCTCCTGGCTTATTTATCGAAATGGATCACGGAACGGATCGATTTGCCTTCATGCATCAGATCGAATGCTTCGTTGATCTGCTCCAGCCCCATGGTATGAGTGATAAAGTCGTTCAGCGCGAACTCGCCGTCCAGATAACGCTGCACGATCCCCGGCAGTTGGCTGCGGCCTTTCACGCCACCAAAGGCGGAACCGCGCCAGACGCGGCCAGTCACCAGTTGGAACGGACGGGTCGCGATCTCTTCACCGGCACCGGCAACGCCGATAATGACCGATTCACCCCAACCCTTGTGGCAGCACTCCAGTGCAGAACGCATCACGTTGACGTTGCCGATACATTCAAAGGAGAAGTCGACGCCGCCGTCGGTCAGCTCGACGATCACGTCCTGGATAGGTTTATCGTAATCTTTTGGATTGATCAGATCGGTCGCGCCCAGCT
The DNA here is from genome assembly GCF_016428815.1 of Serratia sp. ASV30. Classification (NCBI taxonomy): domain Bacteria; kingdom Pseudomonadati; phylum Pseudomonadota; class Gammaproteobacteria; order Enterobacterales; family Yersiniaceae; genus Serratia; species Serratia sp. ASV30. The sequence continues at coordinate 14,779 of NZ_JAELTL010000035.1, forward strand.
TGCGAGCCAGCTCAAACTTGCTGGTGTTGAGATCGATACCGATGATGCGGCTGGCACCGGCCATCTGAGCCCCGATAATCGCCGATAGCCCGATGCCGCCCAGGCCGAAAATCGCCACGGTATCGCCAGCCTTGACCTTGGCGGTGTTGATCACCGCACCCATGCCGGTGGTGACGCCACAGCCAAGCAGACAAACTTCTTCCAACGGCGCTTCTTTGCTGATTTTTGCCAGTGAGATTTCTGGTACTACGGTGCGTTCAGCAAAGGTGGAGGTGCCCATGTAGTGGAAAATCGGCTTGCCGTCTTTAAAGAAGCGGGTGGTGCCATCTGGCATCAGGCCCTTGCCCTGGGTGGCGCGGATGGCCTGGCACAGGTTGGTTTTGCCGGATTTACAGAATTTGCACTCGCCGCATTCTGGGGTGTACAGCGGGATCACGTGGTCGCCGACGGCCACGCTGGTCACGCCTTCGCCGATCGCTTCTACTATGCCGCCGCCTTCGTGGCCCAGGATCGCCGGGAACACGCCTTCTGGATCTTTGCCTGACAGGGTATAGGCATCGGTATGGCAAACGCCGGTAGCGACGATGCGCACCAGCACTTCACCTTTCTGTGGTGGCATCAGATCGACTTCTTCAATCTTCAGCGGCTGGTTCGGGCCCCAAGCTACGGCAGCACGGGTTTTGATAAATTCCATGATTTTCTCCTCATTAAATTCTAGTGGTGCAGATTTTGGCTACTCTGTCAGGAGGATGGACTCTGCATCCATCTCCGTACTTTCAGCCTGTTCTATAATCAGTTGTTTTAACGCGCGGACGTTTGGCCCAAACGCATCACGCCGCCATAACAGCCAGGTGGCCGTTTCGGCAATGTCGGCAGGGAGTGAATGAACTTTGACCCGCTTGTAGCCGGGCAGCAGGTTGAGCACCGAATACGGGATCATCGCCAACCCGGCACCGCTGGCCACGCAGGCCAGCATGGAGTGATAAGACTGGATCTCCATGATGGTGCCTGGCAATGAACCGTCACGCTTGAACCAGGACTCCAGGCGCAGGCGATAAGAGCAGCTGGCGCGGAAGGCAAACAGGGTTTCCCCTTTGACATCCTGGGCGCTGTGAATGGGCGGATGATCCAGGCAGGTGATCACCACCATCCGCTCGGGGAAAGCGACGCAACCGTTCAGTTCATCATGCTGCAACGGGCCATCTACCAGGGCGGCAGCCAAGGTTCCCGCGCGTACACGCTCGATGATTTCTCCTGAGGTGCCGGTAGCCAGTGAAAGGGAAACCTGCGGGAATCGCTGATGATAAGCTGCCAGCAAGGTAGGTAGCCGGGTGGCGGCGGTGCTTTCCATCGAGCCAAGCGCAAAGTTACCGGCCGGTTCCCCGGCATGGGTGATGCTCATGGCTTCTTCACTCAGCGCCAGAATGCGGTGGGCGTAGCAGAGAAAATTATGGCCCATCGGCGAGAGGCGCAGGCGCTGTTTCTCACGGATAAACAGATCGGTGCCCAGTTCCTGCTCGAGCTGACGCAGACGCGTGGTCAAGTTTGACGGCACGCGGTGCAGTTGCTCGGCGGCACGGGCGACGGAGCCGGTTTCGGCCACGCAGCAGAACATGCGCAGTTGGGTGAGATCCATAACCTTCTCTTTTCGTGATGAACTTGATGAGTATTATTCAGTTTTTGTGAGTGTAATACTGCGGCATGCTAGCCGCAACTTTCTTTTAACAGGTTGGATACAGCGATGGCGCTAAAAATAGCCTTGAGTGGTTTTATTGCTTTGATCGTGGCGATGGGGATTGGCCGGTTTGCCTTTACCCCGCAGGTGCCGCTGATGATTGCTGAGCACCAGTTCACCCTGACCGGGGCCGGGCTGGTAGCGGCGGTCAACTACCTGGGCTACCTGTGCGGTGCCTATGATGCGATGCGTGCCAGCCGCCATGTGGAGCGCCGCCTGTGGCTTGGCGTATGGGGAGCGGTAGCGCTGACGCTGCTGTCTGCCTTGGTATCGGGGGAGTGGCTGCACGGTGCAGTGCGCTTTGCGATTGGCTGGGCCAGCGGTTGGTCGATGGTGCTGGTGGCGGCCTGGACTAACGAGCGGTTGGCGCACTATGGCCGTCCCGCGCTGAGTGCTGCGGTCTTTGCCGGACCTGGGGCCGGGATATTCATCAGCGGCATGCTGGCGGTGGCGATCAACAGCTGGGGGTTGAGCGCTTCACAGGCCTGGCTGGTGTATGGCGCATTGGCGTTGGTGTTAATTGCCGCGATCAGCATTAATTTGCCAAGGGCAGGGGAGCTGCATCGTCCCGATGTGAAGCCTGAGCCGCTGGTACTCACACCGGCATTGAAGCGCCTGGTGTGGAGCTACAGCCTGGCGGGCTTTGGCTATATCCTGCCTGCGACCTTCCTGTCACAGATGGCGGCGGCCCGTTTCCCTGATAGCCTGTTCGCCCAGTTTGTCTGGCCGATTTTTGGCGGTGCGGCGGTACTGGGGATTATCATCGGGATTGCAACCCGTCATCGGCTCACCACGCAGACCCGTTTGGCAGTCACGCTGTGGGTACAGGCACTGGGCGTGCTTTGTGCCGAGGTGGTGCCAGGTGTTACCGGTCTGGCATTAGGGGCCATGCTAACCGGTGGTGGGTTCCTCAGCGTGGTACAACTATCTATCCAGCACGGTAGGGAATTGGCTCCGAATCACGCACGTTATATGGCCGGGCTGTTGACCACGGGGTATGCCATCGGCCAGTTGGTTGGCCCGATGCTCTCGGCGGTGTCAACGGCGCTGACGCATCGCCTGGAACCCGCGCTGTATGTGGCGGTGCTGGGGCTGCTGATCGCCGGTGTGCTGGTGATCAATACCCCGGCGCGGGCCGCGGCCAGCAAGCCAACGTTATCTTGAGTAAAATACATACAAAAAATGTGGGATAGCCGCAGCCAGCCTGCTACGGGCTGGATGCGGATTTTTCATACCAGGATGAAACACAATCACTGGATAAACGTCTCACTCTCATCTAGAGTGGGGGAAAATATTGATCGGGTTCACGTTATCTATCCGTCGTCTTTCAAGCCGCAGCCAGCTCCTCCCCTGGATTGATAGGGGCGAGTAACCAGCAACTGCAATTTGAAAGACTACGGGGATATTGCCGGGGCCGCCTGCTGGAGAGAAATCGCCATGACATCGTTAAGTAATGAAGCTGCACTGGTGCACGCGGCGCTTGAAGCGCGCGGCCTGGAAACCCCGCTATGTGGGGAAGTGTTGGATCGCGAGACGCGCAAGCGCCGTATCAAAGAGCACATGACTGAAATCATGCAGCTGTTGAACCTCGATCTGTCCGACGACAGCCTGGCAGAAACGCCACACCGTATTGCGAAAATGTATGTCGATGAGATCTTCTCCGGCCTGGATTACGCCAACTTCCCGAAGATCACCGTCATCGAAAACAAGATGAAAGTGGACGAAATGGTGACGGTGCGTGATATTACCTTGACCAGCACCTGCGAACATCACTTCGTCACCATCGATGGTAAAGCCACCGTGGCGTATATTCCTAAAGACTCGGTGATTGGCCTGTCGAAAATCAACCGCATCGTGCAGTTCTTTGCCCGCCGCCCACAGGTACAGGAGCGGCTGACTCAGCAGATCCTGGTGGCGTTACAAACGCTGCTAGGCACCAACAACGTGGCGGTCTCGATCGATGCGGTGCATTACTGCGTCAAAGCTCGCGGTATTCGTGACGCTACCAGTGCTACCACCACTACGTCGCTGGGCGGGCTGTTCAAGTCCAGCCAGAATACGCGCCAGGAGTTCCTGCGTGCGGTGCGTCACCATCACGGTTGATAGCTGCCCCTCACCCCAACCCTCTCCCATAGGGAGAGGGAGCTGATAAGTCCCTGCTCTTTTGGAAGCAAAAGGGTCATATCAGCAAATGAATACGAGGCTGCTGCTTAATGGGGTTTCTACTTTTACTAGACTTGAATACAAACTCAATCAACCTCCTCATCGAAAGTGAATCACTCTAATTTCAAGCACACTCGATCGGTCCCCTCTTCTTGTGGGAGAGGGTTAGGGTGAGGGGGCTTGTTACTGATTGAAATACAGCGGAATAACATGAACGCTAACGAAACTCCCCGGCTACCACGCATTGCTACGCTGGACTGCGTACGCGGTATCGCCATCCTTGGCATTCTGTTGCTGAATATCAGCGCATTTGGCCTGCCGAAAGCTGCCTACCTCAACCCCGCCTATCTGGGGATGCCCTCCACACGCGATGTCTGGACCTGGGCACTGTTGGATCTGTTCGCTCAGGTCAAGTTCCTGGCCATGTTTGCTCTGCTGTTTGGTGCCGGTCTGCAACTGTTGCTACGGCGGGGCAAAGTCTGGATCCGCGCCCGGTTATCCTGGTTGGTTCTGATTGGCCTTGGGCACGCCATTTTCTTATGGGATGGAGACATCCTGCTGGCCTACGGGCTGATCGGCCTGGTGTGCTGGAGGATGATCCGTGACGCGCAGAATACCTTCACTCTGTTGAAAACCGGTGCGGTGCTGTATCTGATCGGCGTGGCGGTGTTGCTGCTGCTAGGGTTTATCTCTCACGGTGAACCGGGCAGTTTCTGGCAGCCGAGCGTGGCCGAATTGCAGTATGAGACGTTCTGGAAGCTGCAAGGTGGGCCGGAAGCCTGGCGCAGCCGCCTGGATCTGCTCTCTTCCAGCCTGATAGCCATCGGTGCGCAGTATGGCTGGCAACTGGCCGGGCTGATGCTGTTTGGTGCAGGCATGATGCGTAGCGGTTGGCTGCGTAACAGCTATTCACCTGCTTACTACCGCCGCCAGGCCGCCTGGCTGATACCGCTTTCATTGCTGATCCAGTTACCCGGTGTGCTGCTGCAGTGGCAGCTGAATTGGGAGTATCGCTGGAGTGGCTTTCTGCTGCAGGTGCCGCGTGAGTTGGGCTCGCCGCTGCAGGCCATTGGCTATCTGGCTCTGGTCTACGGTTTCTGGCCAACGCTTTCCCGCCTGCGTATCAGCCACTGGCTAACCCAGGTCGGGCGGATGGCGCTAAGTAATTACCTGCTACAAACCCTGATTTGCAGCACACTGTTCTTTCGTTTTGGCCTCTATCAACAACTCGACCGTTTGCAGCTATTGGCGGTCGTCCCCCTGGTGTGGCTGGCTAACCTGCTGTTTTCCACGCTGTGGCTGCGTTACTTCGCACAGGGCCCGATGGAATGGCTATGGCGCAAGCTGACTTCCCTTGCCGCGGGCGAAAGTCTCCGTCAGCCGACAAAATGAGATCTGGCGCAGGTAGGTTAAAAAATTGTATGTAAACGTTTTCTTTCCTGTGACGGAATTCACGCTGAGGAGGATGACAAACGGGGTAGGATAACGCCACTGTCTACTCTGTCGACCTCGGGACGTTTCATGAATTCTGTGCATTCAACCACCATTCGCGATGTGGCGAAGCGTGCGGGTGTGTCCGTCGCTACCGTTTCGCGAGTGCTGAACAACAGTGCCCTGACCAGCAAAGAGACCCGCGAACAGGTGCTGAAGGCGGTGGCGGAACTGGGTTATCGGCCAAACGCCAACGCGCAGGCATTGGCTACCCAGAGCAGTGAAACGCTGGGCGTGGTGGTGATGGATGTCTCCGATCCGTTCTTCGGCGCGTTAGTGAAAGCGGTAGACACGGTGGCGCAGCAAAACCATAAATATCTGCTGATCGGCAACAGTTACCATCAGGCGGACAAAGAGCGTCATGCCATCGAGGTGCTGATCCGTCAACGCTGCAATGCCTTGATTGTTCATGCAAAAGCGTTAGATGACGCAGAACTGATCGCCTTTATGGATCAGATCCCGGGCATGGTGTTAATTAACAGAATTGTAACGGGCTATGAGCACCGCTGCGTTGGTCTGAACAATGTGTTTGGTGCTGAAGTTGCCATGCGCTTGCTGCTCTCGCAGGGGCATCAGCGGATCGGTTATCTGGGCTCCGATCACCCTATCGAAGACGGCCCGCTGCGCCAGCAAGGCTATAGCCAGGCGATGGCCGCAGCCGGTTTTTCCCCACCGGATAGCTGGCGGGCCTACGGTTCACCGGACCTGCAAGGCGGTGAAGCGGCAATGGTTGAACTGCTGGGCCGCAACCTGCACCTGAGCGCCGTGTTCGCCTATAACGACGCCATGGCAGCTGGCGCCATGGCGGTGCTGAAAGAAAACGGTATCACGGTACCGCAGCATTTCTCGCTGGTGGGGTTTGATGATATCCCGATTGCCCGCTATACCAGCCCCAAGCTAACCACCATCCGTTATCCGATCGTTTCAATGGCCACCCTGGCTACCGAGCTGGCGCTTAAGGGCGCTGCCGGGCAGCTTGAGCCTCAGGCTTCACACCTGTTTATGCCGACGCTGGTACGCCGCCATTCTGTCGCGCCGTGGCAAAGTGAGGCTTCGGTCACTCTCTGAACATTTAATATTGTGTAACCGTTTTCAATCTGTGAGAAAATTCACAGATTATTAACATAGTGCCGTCTATGCTCTAGTCGTTTTCCAGCGCAAAGGCTCTTGCCAGCCAAGCTTTTAATCTGGCGCTGACACAGCATCACAGGAATAACAAGCAACACGGATGACAGGAATTCTTTTGAAACTGCCACGCCCAACTGTGTGCATTGTGGCTAAAGGCTTAATACCGAGTACGACCCTCTACAAACCGGAGACAGACAATGAATAAGAAGGTTTTCACCCTGGCCGCGCTGGCCGCAAGCATGATGTTTGGCGCAGCTGCGCATGCTGATACCCGCATTGGCGTCACGATTTACAAATATGACGACAACTTTATGTCGGTGGTGCGCAAGGCGATCGAGAAAGATGCCAAAGCTTCTCCGGATGTCACGCTGCTGATGAATGACTCACAGAATGACCAGTCCAAGCAGAATGACCAGATCGACGTACTGATTGCCAAAGGCGTAAAAGCGCTGGCAATCAACCTGGTGGACCCAGCCGCCGCACCGGTGGTGATTGACAAGGCACGTGCCAACGATATCCCGGTGGTGTTCTACAACAAAGAACCTTCCCGCAAGGCGTTGGATAGCTACGACAAAGCCTATTACGTTGGTACCGACTCTAAAGAGTCTGGCGTGATCCAGGGCGAACTGATTGCCAAACACTGGAAAGCCAACCCGGCCTGGGATCTGAACAAAGACGGCCAGATCCAATATGTGCTGTTGAAAGGTGAGCCGGGCCACCCGGATGCAGAAGCGCGTACCACCTACGTGATCAAAACGCTGAATGAAAAAGGCGATAAGACTCAGCAACTGCAGATGGACACCGCGATGTGGGATACCGCTCAGGCTAAAGACAAGATGGACGCCTGGTTATCTGGCCCTAATGCCAACAAGATCGAAGTGGTAATCGCCAACAACGATGCGATGGCCATGGGTGCGGTTGAAGCCCTGAAAGCTCATAACAAGAGCAGCATTCCGGTCTTTGGTGTCGATGCCCTGCCAGAAGCACTGGCAATGGTGAAATCCGGAGCGATGGCCGGTACCGTGCTGAACGATGCCGACAATCAGGCGAAGGCGACCTTCGATCTGGCGAAGAACCTGGCCGCGGGCAAACCTGCTGCCGACGGCACCCAATGGAAGATCGTCGATAAAATCGTGCGTATTCCTTACGTGGGTGTAGATAAAGATAACCTGTCTCAGTTCGTGAAATAAACCGAGATAGAGAGAAATGCCCCCACTGTTTTCTCAGTGGGGGAACTTATTAGAAGAACCCGTTAATTCTCCACTGCTGCAAGCCAGCTTGGGAGAGTGCTGGTTCCAGAATTAGCCAGGACTATTTATGGCCGAAAACTCTCGTGAGTGGCTACTGGAAATGACGGATATCAGTAAGTCGTTTCCTGGCGTAAAGGCATTAGACAAAGTGAATTTACGCGTACGTCCAAACTCCATTCATGCACTAATGGGGGAGAACGGCGCCGGAAAATCCACCTTATTAAAATGTCTGTTTGGCATTTATAAAAAAGACTCCGGCAGTATTCTGTTTCAGGGTCAGGAAGTCGATTTCAAAAGTTCCAAAGAGGCGTTGGAGCAGGGTGTTTCGATGGTGCACCAGGAACTGAACCTGGTGTTGCAACGTACCGTGATGGACAACATGTGGCTGGGGCGCTACCCCACCAAAGGGCTGTTTGTCGATCAGGACAAGATGTACAAAGACACCAAGGAAATTTTCGACGAGCTGGATATCGATATCGATCCCCGCGCCAAAGTCGGTACGCTGTCGGTATCCCAGATGCAGATGATCGAAATTGCCAAGGCGTTCTCCTACAACGCTAAAATTGTGATTATGGATGAGCCAACCTCTTCTCTGACCGAGAAGGAGGTTAATCATCTGTTCACCATTATCCGTAAGCTGAAAGAGCGTGGCTGCGGCATCGTGTATATCTCGCACAAGATGGAAGAGATCTTCCAGCTATGCGATGAAATCACCATTCTGCGCGACGGCCAATGGATCGCCACCCAGCCGCTGGAAGGGCTGGATATGGACAAGATTATCTCGATGATGGTTGGGCGTTCGCTGAGCCAGCGTTTCCCCGATCGTCAGAATACGCCGGGTGAGGTGATTTTAGAGGTGAAAGGCCTGACCTCGTTGCGCCAGCCTTCGATCCGCGATATCTCTTTCGATCTGCATCAGGGGGAGATCCTGGGCATTGCCGGGCTGGTGGGCGCCAAGCGTACCGACATTGTGGAAACCCTGTTTGGCATCCGCGAGAAGGTGGCTGGCACCATCAAGCTGCACGGTAAAAATATCAACAATAACAGTGCGAACGAAGCCATCAACCACGGTTTTGCCCTGGTGACGGAAGAACGTCGCTCCACCGGTATTTATGCCTATCTGGATATTGGCTTTAACTCGCTGATCTCCAATATCCGTCAATACAAAAACAAAATGGGCCTGCTGGATAACAGCCGGATGAAAAGCGACACCCAATGGGTGATCGATGCCATGCGGGTGAAAACGCCGGGCCACCATACCAATATCGGTTCGCTTTCCGGCGGTAATCAGCAAAAGGTGATCATTGGCCGCTGGTTGCTGACACAGCCGGAAATCCTGATGATGGATGAGCCAACGCGCGGTATCGACGTGGGGGCCAAGTTTGAAATCTACCAGTTAATGACCGAGTTGGCGAAGAAGGGCAAGGGGATCATTATAATCTCTTCCGAAATGCCGGAGCTTTTGGGAATTACCGACAGAATATTGGTGATGAGTAATGGTCAGGTTGCGGGCATTGTGAATACCAAACAGACCTCGCAAAATGAAATATTGCGGCTAGCCTCCTTGCATCTTTAAGGATCGTAATTATGAGCGCACTGAATAAAAAAACCTTGTTCACCTATTTTAAAGAAGGTGGCATTTATCTGGTCCTGTTGGTGTTACTGGCGATTATTATTATCCAGGACCCGACCTTTTTAAGCCTGATGAACCTGAGTAATATCCTGACCCAATCCTCGGTGCGTATTATCATTGCGCTGGGCGTGGCCGGGCTGATCGTCACGCAGGGGACAGACCTTTCCGCCGGGCGTCAGGTAGGGTTGGCAGCGGTAATTGCCGCGACCCTGCTGCAATCGATGGATAACGTCAACAAAGTGTTCCCGCATATGGAAACCTGGTCGATCCCGCTGGTGATCTTGCTGGTTTGCGCCGTGGGCGCGGTGATTGGCCTGGTCAACGGCTTGATTATCGCCTACCTCAACGTGACGCCGTTTATCACCACGTTGGGCACCATGATCATCGTTTATGGGATTAACTCCCTGTATTACGATTACGTGGGCGCTTCACCGGTGGCCGGTTTCGATCCGAAATTCTCCACCTTTGCCCAAGGGTTCTTGCGATTCGGTGACTTCAAGCTGTCATATATCACCTTCTACGCCATTATTGCGATCGCCTTTGTCTGGGTGCTGTGGAATAAAACCCGCTTCGGCAAGAATATCTTCGCCATCGGTGGTAACCCGGAAGCGGCGAAAGTCTCTGGCGTCAACGTCCCGCTGAACCTGATCATGATTTATGCGCTGTCCGGAGTGTTCTACGCCTTTGGCGGTTTACTGGAAGCGGGGCGTATCGGTAGCGCCACCAACAACCTCGGCTTTATGTATGAACTGGATGCTATCGCGGCCTGTGTGGTCGGCGGGGTGTCGTTCGCCGGTGGGGTAGGTACGGTGCTGGGCGTGGTGACCGGGGTGATCATCTTTACCGTCATCAACTATGGCCTGACCTATATCGGCGTGAACCCTTACTGGCAGTACATCATCAAGGGTAGCATTATCATCTTCGCGGTAGCGCTGGACTCCCTGAAGTACGCCAAGAAAAAATAAGTCTGTTTTATGCTTTACGATAACGGCCAGCATCTGCTGGCCGTTTGCTTTTGCTATGTCACACGGCAGAGATGCCATCTTATTGTTATTCCAGTCGTCGCTGTTCCCCCTCACCCCAGCCCTCTCCCCAAAAAGGAGAGGGGGCAGAATGGAGCTGCGTTCAGGGACAGGAGTTTATTTGTGGCCATGCTGCGCTCGCTTAAGCATTTGGTGTTGTAGTCAGACGCAGGGGGTTAATCTGTGGCACGTACGGTTCCCTCTCCCTTTGGGAGAGGGGCATTCACTTTAACTCTTCTTCTGCTGCTGAGCCTTAACCTTTTCTGCCGCCAGCTTGTGCTCCAGCTCCACCAACTGCTCCGGAGACACCGCCGGGTAACCCGGTGCATCTTCCGGCACCTTGTGCATCGCAGATATCGGGATTAATGGACCAAGGAAGCGGGGCTCACGCTTGAGGATATACAGATCGGTCAAGGCTCCCAGGCGGGCAAAGATCTCGCGCACGCGCACCGTCATCATATTTTTTGGCGAAGGTACCGCATAGCATTGCGCCTGGATGCCCATATGCAGGGCGATAAACAGGGCGCGCTCGCAGTGGAAACGCTGGGTGATGATGATGAAGTCGTTGGTATCGAACACCTTGCGCGTACGGACGATGGAATCGAGGGTACGGAAACCGGCATAGTCGAGCACGATATCGCTAGGCGCAACGCCAGCGGCCAGCAAATCGCGGCGCATGGTCATCGGTTCGTTGTAGCTTTGCTGGGCATTATCGCCGCTCAGCAGCAGGTACTTCACCTTACCGCTGTTATAGGCGTTGATCGCCCCTTGAATACGGTAGCGGTAATATTGGTTAAGCACGCCGGTACGGTAATATTTGGAGGTGCCAAGCACCACCCCCACCTGACGGTGTGGTAGCGTTTGCATTTCTTCGTAAATGTAAGGCGCGGTTTTCCAACTTATCCAGCGATCGAGCGCGATAGCCGACAGCATCAGCACCGAAATGATGATGAACAGGCTAATTATCAGGCGTTTCCACATGTTGATGCCTTGCGCGAACGAGGGCTAAAGTAAGACTCAAGGCTACTTTACCTGCTCGGCAGACGCAAGCGGCGTGCCGGTTAGCGCAGGTATTACGCTGCATTTTTCAGCAAAATCTGGTCTTGGCGTGATAACCGGGCCTGACTAACAGGCCCGGTGAGGAACTTAGAACGATGTCCGCTTGTAGATACGATACTGCGGGCGCCAGAAGTTGTGCTCAATGGCTTTAGACAACGCTTCTTCCGACGTCACCACTGCTACACCCTGCAACTGAGCGGCTTTGCCCACTTCCATCGCGATGCATTTGGATACGCCCTGAATATCATCGATATTCGGCAGCAGTGCGCCGTGGCCATCGGTAGCCAGCGGAGAGCAGTCGGCCAGGGCACGGCTGGCGGCCATCAGCATGGCATCGGTGACCCGTTTTGCCCCAGCAGCCAGTACGCCAAGGCCAATCCCCGGGAAGATATAGGAGTTGTTGCACTGGGCAATAGGGAACAGCTGGTCTTTATAGGTTACCGGTGAGAACGGGCTGCCGGTGGCGACCAGTGCGGCACCGTCGGTCCAGTTGATGATATCTTCTGGACGGGCTTCCACGCGAGAGGTTGGGTTGGACAACGGCATCACGATCGGGCGCGGGCAATGCTTGTGCATCTCACGGATCAGCTCTTCGGTAAACAGCCCCGGCTGGCCAGAGACGCCGATCAGCACGGTCGGCTTGGCGTTGCGCACCACTTCCAGCAGGGAGATCGCATCGCTCTCCACCTGCCATTGCTCCAGATTGGCACTTTTCTGCACCAGCTTGCTCTGGAAATCGAGCAGATTCGGCAACTTATCCGTCAGCAGGCCAAAACGGTCAACCATAAACACGCGAGAGCGGGCTTCTTCTTCGCTCAGCCCTTCGGACTTCATCTGGGCGATGATCTGCTCGGCAATCCCACAGCCTGCGGATCCCGCTCCCAGGAAGGCGACGGTTTGATCGCGCAGTTGGCTGCCAGCGGCACGGCTGGCGGCAATCAGGCTGCCCAGCGTCACGGCGGCGGTGCCTTGGATATCGTCGTTAAAGCAGCACAGTTCGTCACGATAGCGATTAAGCAGCGGCGTGGCGTTGTTCTGGGCGAAATCTTCAAACTGCAACAGCACGTTCGGCCAACGGCGTTTTACCGCCTGGATGAACTCTTCCACAAAGGCGTGATATTCATCACCAGATATACGCGGATGACGCCACCCCATATAGAGCGGATCGTTCAGGCGTTGCGGGTTGTTGGTGCCCACGTCCAGCACCACCGGCAAGGTATAGGCCGGGCTTATGCCGCCACAGGCGGTGTACAGGGAGAGTTTACCGATCGGAATACCCATGCCCCCGATGCCCTGGTCGCCCAGGCCAAGGATGCGTTCACCGTCGGTGACCACAATCACCTTAACGTTCTGCTTGGTGGCGTTTTGCAACATATCGTCGATGCGATCGCGGTTCGGGTAGGAGATAAACAGCCCACGTGCGCGGCGATAGATATCGGAGAAATGCTCACAGGCTTCACCCACGGTTGGCGTATAGATGATGGGCATCATCTCGCTCAGGTGCGAATCCAGCAGGCGATAGAACAGCGTTTCGTTGGTGTCCTGGATATTACGCAGGTAGATGTGCTTGTCGTTATCGTTCTTGAAATCCTGATACTGACGGTAAGCGCGTTCCACCTGTTCTTCGATGCTTTCTATCGCTTCCGGCAGCAAGCCGTGCAGGTTGAAGTTACTGCGTTCTTCTTCGGAAAAGGCGCTGCCTTTATTCAGCAACGGGAACTCCAACAGAATGGGGCCAGCGTAGGGGATGTAGAGAGGGCGTTTGCTTTCGTATTCCAGTTCCATCAGTTTTACTCTTTGCCTAGGGTAAGCTTATTACTGCCGATCCTAAGATATCGGCAAAATATGTACAGCATTTGTTAGTAAATAATGAGGAATTGTCGTTTGTTGCTGGTTTTTTAGCCGGATTGCGGCGGAGCACGATGGCTCCGCCTGAGGGATCAGAAGGTGATGCGTTGGACGTCTTGGCAACCCAAGGCCGCCAGGGTGGCCGTTGTAGCATCCCACTGGGTCAGAATTGCGCCTTCTGCTTCTGCCAATACGGCACGGTGGATTTTCTGGCAATCGCCACCGGAGACATTCATCAGGATCAGTGCGGCCTGCAATGGCGGCAGGCTAGGGTTGAATGCGGCGTTTTCTGCATAGCGGCCAGCGTAAACCTTGCCGTCTTCTGCTTCCAGCGCTACGCCGCTATGGGCGGTGCTGTAAGGGGCATGGCTGCGGTTGGCGGCATCCAGGGCAGCTTTCGCCAGTTCATCATCCAGCGTAAGTTGGAAACCGTGATCGACCGGATCCATCAGCAACTCGCTGATTTGCAGATCTTTCGGGCCGAAGGAGTAAGGCAGGTAATCACCCAGCGTGGCGGTCGCCCGTGCAGGCAAGTGGATCTCCAACTCGGTGCCGCTGTTAAGCTCATTCATAAACTGGCGGCAGTGGCCACAGGGTGAGTAGTTGACAGTGACCGCAACCAGTTTGGCTTCGCCACGCAACCAGGCATGAGTGACAGCACACTGTTCCGCGTGCACGGTTTGTTGCATAGGTGCACCACGGAATTCCATGTTGCCACCAAAATACCAGTTGCCACTGACGCCACGAGCGACAGCCCCAACGTGGAAATGCGAAATCGGCGTTAACGAGCAGGCCGCCGCCAATGGCAGCAGAGCAAAGGCCAGAGCATCGTCATCCAACCCGCACTGTTGCTTGATCGCCGCAATCTGCTCGGCCTTGAACATGGCGGCGAAATCAGGCGCATCTAAATAAGGCAGCAGGGCGGATTGCAGGGCCGTTGGCAATTCGCCGTAGGCAGTTTGAAAGCGCGAGTGCATAAGAAGTCTCTCTACAAGTTAACGGGTTAACATTCTAGGCAACCGGCCCACGATAAAGTGTGACTAATATCTATTTTTTAATGAAACAGATGCAATGAAACTTATAAATGCGAGATGTATCGCGGGTTTTTAGTCGTTAACCAAACAGCCGCAGCAGTATCGGGAACACGAACGGCGCAGTCAGCGAGGTAATAATCCCGCAGATAACCAGAGCCAGCGAACTGAAAGCGCCCTGTTGGTAATCCATTTCTACGCAGCGTGCGGTACCCAACGCATGCGAAGCGGTGCCCATCGCCAAACCGCGCGATGAATTGGTGTTGATCCGCAACAGGCTAAGCAGCGAATGGCCAAAAACCGCCCCCAGAATACCGACAAAAATCACGCACACCGCGCTGATGGCCGGGATGCCGCCAATCGACTCGGCTACCGCCATGGCTATCGGGGTTGTCACCGATTTTGGCAAGATCGAGGCGGCAATTTCGGGCTTGGCCCCCATCAGCAGGGCAATGGCACCGCCGCTGATCATCGCGGTCATGCTGCCAATAAAGCAGACGGTGATGATGGATTTCCAACGCGCGCGGATCTGATGGATCTGCTCGTATAGCGGAAAGGCAAGGGCGACCACCGCCGGTTGCAGCAGATCGTTGAGGATTTTGCTGCCTTGAAAATAGCGTTCATAAGGAATGCCGGTCAGCAACAGCAGCGGGATAATCACCGCCATCGAGACCAATAATGGGTTCAGCAACGGCATATGGAGCTTTTGCGCCAGCTTGCGTGCCGCGTAAAACACCACCAGGGTCAGCGGCAAGGACCACCAGATATTTTGCATCATTGCTCATCCCCCGCATCTTTTGCTTTACCGAGGATGGGACGCTCGCGGTGGAAGTAATGTGAAGTATAGCCAACCACCACAAACACCAGCAGCGTACTGATCAGGCAAGACACGATCAGCGGAGCCAGATCGTCAACTATCTGGTCGTAATACTTCATGATACCGACGCCGATTGGCACGAACAGCAGCACCATATAGCGGATAAACAGATGGCAGCCGGGCTTGACCCATTTGGCCGGGAGAATTTGTGAGGAGAGCAGGGCAAACAGGATCAACATTCCGATAATGCTGCCGGGGATGGCGATCGGCAGCAGCGCCGAAATGGCGTTACCGGCGAACAGGCTGAGGTAGATCAGCACGATCGCCCTGACATATTTCCAACACAGGTTAAATAGGTTGCCCATAGTGCATTCTCGTTGATGTTGACGCATTCATCATACAATTAAACTGTGAGCTACGCCACAAAACGCATCATGAATTCTCGCTATGCCTATCATGCCATTTTGGCAAGATTGTGGCCCGCTTTAAGTGTAGCGGGCCAGGCTAATCCGCGCTGCTCAGGCTGGCAAGCGGCTTTTGCTGTTCCGCCAACCGATGGCCGAGGAAGAAGAACAGCAGGCTGAACAACGCAGCGGCGATCAACACCAGGAACATTACCGGCGGTGGCGCATAGCTCAGCAGGAAGCCGCACATCACCGGGTTGATGGCTCCCCCCAGATTACTCAGGCTCTGCACGCCGTAATAGCTGCCTTTCAGCTGCGGCGGGGCGATAAAATCGATAAACATATATTCGACCGGAATGACGATGATTTCCCCCAGGGTAAAAATCGCCATGGCCAGCACCCATAGCCATATCGAAAGGCCTGCCAGCATAAAGCCGATCAGCCCCAGGACGAAGAACAGCGTGCCCAGCATCAGCCAGCGCAGCATATTGTCCTGGCGCATACCGCGGCTCAGTAGATACTGCAGGGCGATTACGATGCAGGCGTTGACGATCATCACCACGCCAATCACTTTGTATGCAAATTCGGCATCGCTAACGATGATCAGATACTGCGACAGATAGCCGGTAAATTGGCCAAACACCACCGCGCCTAACGTGCTGCCAAGGGTGAAATAAATCAGCCGCCGATCGCCGCGTAGCACATTCAACGTCTGGCGGAAGTTGAGAACCGACGGTGGAGTGTTGCCGGTGTCTTCTATCGGTGGCGATGGATAGTTGCGCAGGCGGAAGCTCAGTGTGATCACCGTCAGTAATGCCAACCCGCCGGACAGGTAGAATGGCAGCAGTGGGCTGTAACCGGCTACCATCACGCCCAATGATGAGCCGACGGCCCAGCCAACGTTCACCAGCGTATAGTTGATCGAGAAGGCCTTGATACGTTGGTTTACCGGCAGCCAACTGGCAAAGCAGGCCTTAATGGCGATGCTGAGCACCGCATAGGCGGTATGTAAGATGGCTAGCACCAAGATAACGCCAGCGGGGTGCGTGACCCATGGGATAGCAAAAAAGCTCAGCGAAAATAGCAGAATGGCGAGCAGGATCAGCGGATTTTTATTAAAGCGATCGACCAGATAGCCGCCATAAAAGCTGCTGATGATACCGATAGTCAGGCTGACGCCCAAGATAATGCCCACGCTTTTCGGCAGCAGGTGGAAGTGCTCGGTCAGGTAAATGGTGATAAAGGGCAGCGTGACGCCACGGCCTATGGTCAGCACCAGCGAACTTGCCAGCAATATCTTAATCAGTGGGGGGAATCCCTTCATAACCAAACCTGTTGATGCATACAGTTATTACGCCAGTGCAACTACAGTAGCTTATTTTGTGATGCAGAGAAGGGGGGAACGGAAAAATTGTTTAAAAAAAAGAGGCTACGTCTGTAGCCCCTCGGTAAAACAGCATTATTTACCGGATTTAGCCTGCAGGGTAGCAAACCAGGGTTGGATGAAATCTTCGCTGCTGCCCCAGCCTGGAATAATTTTACTCAGTGAAGCTACGTTGATCGGACCGGTCTGGCTGACCAGCAGGGCCTGCGGGATGGCGGCGGCTTTAAACTGATAGGTGGCAGGCGTTGGCTCACCCGCCAGCTTGTTGGCAATCAGGCGTAGGTTGACGGCCCCGATCAGCTTGGTATCTACCGCAACGCTGACCTTCCACGGGCTACCGGCTTCGCGCATCAGTTGCAGATCCTGGTTGGAGATATCGATGCTGTAGAGTTTGATCTCGGTGCGGCCATTTTCTTGCAGCGCCTTATAGGCTCCCTGGCTGAAGGCATCCCAGGTGCCCCAGATGGCATCAATTTTACCTTTCGGGTATTTGGCCAGCACCGCACCGACTTTATTGGCGGTATCGCCCTGGACGTCGGAAGATACCGCCCCGATCGATTCCAACTCATGAATACCCGGATTTTGCTTGAGTAACTGCTGGTAAGCGGCCTGGCGGCGCTCCATCGGCGGGAAGCCTGCAACCCACAGCTTGATAATGTTGGCCTTGCCATCGAAGTCTTTAATCAGCTGGCCGAAGGATTCATTGGCCAGCGAGACATCATCCTGTTGGGAAACGGTGACGCCGGGGATCTCGCCGCTAACGTCGGTATCAAAGGCCGATACCGCGATACCTGCCGCAGCGATGCGCTTGACCAGATCGGTGGAATAGGGCGCGCGACCTTGAGAAAGAATGATGCCGTCATACTTCTGGCTGATGGCCTGGTTAACGAAGTCCTGAAAACGCGCGTCATCACCGTTGCTCAGGAAGGTATCGACCTTGAAACCGAGCTTGCGCCCCTCCTGGATTGCTCCGGCCAAAAACTGGGTGGTGTTGTCATCGGAACCCAGGTTACGGATCACCGCGACGCGGATCTGCCCTTGATGCTGGGCAATAGCGTCAGGAACGGGGGCAAGCGTGGCTTCTGCGGCCAGCAGGGGCAGGGAGGTCAGCAGGCTGAGGGCGAGCAGTGAGGTCTTTATCATTTTCATTATTGGCTCCGAAGCAGGTGAAGAGTTCCCGGTAAAATTGGAAGTATGGCTGTCTTTATGTCTGGATGTCTATCCTGTGCGATGCAGCATCATAACCAGATGCCCGGCAATTGGGAATCCACCGGCTTATGAATTTTTCTCAGGTGTTATAACGATTGGTTTGGATGAGGTACGCAGTTTTGGTAGGAGGCTATGGTTGACCCTCTTTTGCAAGGGTAGCGTTGTTGCGGAGGTCGCTATGACAAAAACAACAACCTTAACCAAAGCCCGTCGATTGCGGGCTTGCATGACGGATGCCGAAAAATTTTTGTGGTTACAGCTGTGCGATCGCCGCTTGGCGGGGTTTAAGTTTCGACGGCAATTTCCGGTTGGGCCTTTCTTTGCCGATTTTGCGTGCTGGCAGGCGAAGCTGATTGTTGAGCTGGATGGTGGTCAGCATTCGGTGCAGGCGGCTTATGACCAGCAGCGCACAAGCTTTCTAAAACGCCAGGGATTTACCGTGATTCGTTTTTGGAACGATGAAGTATTGCGCAATTGGGAGGGGGTGAGGCAGGTGATTTTATGGAGTTTACAGCGCAAGATATCCCCTTATTCTAGCCGTTGAGATTGCCCCTCACCCCAACGCTCTCCCACAGGGAGAGGGAGCTGTCCGGAGCATATAGTTAGCCCGTGCTGCTTCGGAAAGTAAGGAGTAAATAGAAGCTAGGCATTACTAGATCGGAAAGAAATGAAGAAAGAAATGAATAAGAAGAAAGGTTGGGTATGACCCAGAGAAACCAGCGAACTCGATCAGTCCCCTCTCCCTGTGGGAGAGGGTTAGGGTGAGGGGACTTTGCTTGATATTACAAAAGTTTATTTAACCTGCATACCAGGCTGTGCGCCGCTGTCCGGGCTGAGCAGGAAGATCTCCTTGCCGCCAGGGCCAGCCGCCATCACCATCCCTTCGGAAACGCCAAAGCGCATTTTACGTGGCGCCAGGTTGGCTACCATAATCGTCAAACGCCCTTCCAGCAGTGAAGGATCAGGGTAGGCAGAGCGGATACCGGAGAAGATCTGGCGTGATTCACCGCCCAGATCCAACTGCAGCTTCAGCAGCTTGTCGGAACCTTCAACAAACTCGGCGCTCTTGATCAGCGCGATACGCATATCGACCTTGGCGAAATCGTCAAAGCTGATGGTGTCCTGAATCGGATCGTCTGCCAGCGGGCCGCTGACAACTTTCTGGCTGGCGGCCAGATCTTCTTTTGATGCATTTACCATTTCATTCACTTTGTCGAGATCGATACGGTTGAACAACGCCTTGAAGGTGCTCACCTGATGGCCCAGCAGTGGCTGCTCAATGCCATCCCAGCTCAGTTCGCAGTTGAGGAACGCTTCGGCACGTTCGGTCAACGCAGGCAGTACCGGCTTCAGGTAGGTCATCAGCACGCGGAACAGGTTGATGCCCATCGAACAGATAGCTTGCAGATCGGCGTCACGGCCTTCTTCTTTCGCTACTACCCAAGGGGCCTGCTCATCGACATAGCGGTTGGCCAGATCGGCCAGCGCCATGATTTCGCGGATCGCCCGGCTGGTTTCACGGCTGGCATAGGCCTGCGCAATGCTGGTGGCAGCATCAACAAAGGTCTGGTACAGCGCAGGGTCGGCCAGGTGGTCGGCTAACTGCCCGGCAAAACGCTTGTTGATAAAGCCAGCGTTACGGGAAGCCAGGTTGACCACTTTGTTCACGATATCCGCATTCACGCGCTGCACGAAGTCTTCCAGATTCAGGTCGATATCGTCGATGCGTGAAGAGAGCTTGGCGGCGTAGTAATAACGCAGGCAATCGGCATCCAGGTGCTTGAGGTAGGTGCCTGCTTTAATGAAGGTGCCGCGCGACTTGGACATCTTGGCGCCGTTCACCGTCACATAGCCGTGCACAAACAGGCTGGTAGGCTTGCGGAAATCGCTGCCTTCCAACATCGCCGGCCAGAACAGGCTGTGGAAGTAGACAATATCTTTACCGATGAAGTGATACAGCTCGGTAGTGGAGTCTTTACGCCAGAACTCGTCGAAATCCAGATCGCCGCGTTTGTCGCACAGGTTCTTGAACGAGCCCATGTAACCGATTGGCGCATCCAGCCAGACGTAGAAATACTTGCCTGGGGCATCCGGAATTTCGAAGCCGAAATACGGCGCATCGCGGGAGATATCCCACTGTTGCAGGCCGGACTCGAACCATTCCTGCATCTTGTTTGCCACCTGCTCTTGCAGCGCGCCGGAGCGAGTCCAGGCCTGCAACATGTCGCTGAAAGCGGGCAGGTCGAAGAAATAGTGCTCAGAATCACGCATTTCCGGGGTAGCGCCGGAAACCACGGATTTAGGGTCGATCAGCTCGGTTGGGCTGTAGGTTGCGCCACAAACTTCGCAGTTATCGCCATATTGATCCGGAGATTTACATTTCGGGCAGGTGCCCTTCACAAAACGATCCGGCAGGAACATGCCTTTCTCGGGATCGTAAAGCTGAGAAATGGTGCGTCGCTTGATATGGCCGTTCTCTTTCAAGCGGCCATAGATCACACCTGACAGTTCGCGGTTTTCTTCGCTATGGGTCGAATGATAATTCTCATAGCTGATGCCAAAACCGGCGAAATCCTGTTGGTGCTCGCGGCTCATTTCCGCGATCATCTCTTCTGGCGGGATACCCATCTGCTGCGCTTTGAGCATGATTGGCGTACCGTGCGCGTCATCCGCACAGATGAAATGAACTTCGTTGCCGCGCATTCGTTGGTAACGAACCCAGATATCTGCCTGGATGTGCTCGAGCATGTGGCCGAGATGGATGGAACCATTTGCGTACGGTAGCGCGCACGTCACCAATAATTTTTTCGCGACTTGAGCCATAATGAAAAGTTGCTTTCTTTAATGAGTGAAAAGGGTCTTTGATGTTACCCGATCGCGCTCTCTGCTGCTAGGGCGGTTTCTTTCGGGTTATACGAGCGAGTTACCCTGCAGTTCTGATATGCTTATCGGGTTGCTACCCATTACAAAATCAAGGAGCCGGGATGAACGCCAAATCCCCTGAGCAGACCAACCCTGAAGTTCTGCGCGCCCTGGTGACCGGAGTATTGGCCGCCTTCGAACACCCGACGTTAAAAAACAACCTGACCGCACTGAAAGCCATTCACCACTGCACGCTGCTGGACAATGTCCTGCATATCGAATTGGTCATGCCGTTTGCCTGGCAAAGCGGGTTTGAGGCGCTGAAAGAATCGGTAAGCGCCGAACTGCTGCGCGTGACCGGCGTTCAGGCTATCGAATGGAAGCTGAAACACGATATCACTACCTTGAAACGTGCCAACGACCAGGCCGGTGTAAAAGGCGTGCGTAACATTATTGCCGTCAGTTCAGGCAAAGGCGGGGTGGGTAAATCCAGCACCGCGGTCAACCTGGCACTGGCGCTGATCGCTGAAGGTGCCAAAGTGGGGATCCTGGATGCGGACATTTATGGCCCGTCGATCCCTAACATGCTGGGCACTGAACATGAGCGCCCAACCTCGCCGGACGGCCAGCATATGGCTCCGATCATGGCGCACGGTTTAGCGACCAACTCTATCGGCTACCTGGTGACCGACGACAACGCCATGGTGTGGCGTGGGCCGATGGCTAGCAAGGCGCTGCTGCAACTGTTGCAGGATACGCTGTGGCCGGATCTGGATTATCTGGTGCTGGATATGCCGCCAGGAACCGGGGATATCCAACTGACCCTGTCGCAGAATATCCCGGTGACCGGTGCGCTGGTGGTGACAACGCCCCAGGATATCGCCCTGCTTGATGCCGCCAAAGGCATTGTGATGTTTGAAAAGGTGCATGTGCCGGTATTGGGCATCGTTGAGAACATGAGCATGCATGTGTGCAGCAACTGTGGGCATCACGAGCCAATTTTCGGCACCGGTGGGGCAGAGAAGCTGGTGCAGAAATACCATAGCCGCCTGTTGGGGCAGATGCCGTTGCATATCTCGTTGCGAGAAGATCTGGATCGCGGGCAACCGACCGTGGTCAGCCGCCCGGACGGCGAGTTTGCCGAGATGTACCGTCAACTTGCGGGGCGTGTCGCGGCTCAGATGTACTGGCAAGGGGAAGCTATCCCTACCGAGATCTCCTTCCGCGCTCTGTGATTGCCCTGCATTAAATTGTTAGTTTAGTGCTCTCGTCTCCCCCTCACCCCAACCCTCTCCCACAGGGAGAGGGAGCTGATAGCCCCTGCTCTTTTGGAAGTAATAAGGTGATCAGGCAGCTCGACCGTCACTTTAACCAGGATGAGCAGGGTCAGTCAGCTGGTACTGATGAAGAATCACTACACTTTCAACCTAACTCGATCGGTTCCCTCTCCCTGTGGGAGAGGGTTAGGGTGAGGGGCCATTAACGGCTCTGAGGTGCTGAAACCTGTGGGTTTTTGTGCAAATCAGCCCGGACAAAAGGTTTTTCTACCGGCGCAATGGTCACGGCAATCCTTTCCAGTAACCCCTGGGTCGGTGCCGCAGTGCCGGAATTGATCAGGACAATGGGCAGCGCCAGCGTAACGGCGATTTTGCGGTAGGACAGCCGCGGTGGTTGCGTGCCACGTTGCAGCATCAAGAAGGTGCTGCTGACGATAAAGCCGAGCGCCAGACCCGTGATCACCTCAGAAGTGGAATGGGCGTGGATCACCAAACGTGAATAACCGACTACGGCGGCCAACAGATAGCCGACGATCACCGCAGTACGCCTGACTGGCGACGAGAAACGCCCACAGAGTAACCACAGCAAAACCGGCCAGATACTCGCAGACAGAGCTGAGTGGCCGCTGAACCCGGTAAAATCCCAGTGGCGGCTGCCGATGCCCCAGCCCATAAACGCCAGCTTCGATACGCAGACTACGGCACCCACGCCGCCAAACAGCAGCATCCATTGCCAGGTTGGTTTTCTGCTGGTAGGGGACAGGAGTAGAATAATAAAGACGATGGCTGCGCAGGGCAGCAGCAGCATGCTGTCACCAAAAAAAGTCAGAAAATGCCAGTTCATGTGCGGTTGTACTCTAAGAAATAGGATCGAAGACGGTCTTGATGATGGCGTGAATTGTACCCTGAGTCGCCGATTTGCAGTAGCGTAAAAAATCTTAAATCCCCCGGCCAAAGAAAATCTGAGCGTTAATCTGGGGATTATCTCCCGTCCTACCGTCTAAACGCTGGCGCCTGAGGCGCTAACTCCCTATAATTGGCGTGTTTTACACCCCTTTCCCCACATTGAAATCAGGTCTTTAATTTTATGACTGACAAGTCGCATCAGTGCGTCATTATTGGTATAGCTGGCGCATCAGCCTCCGGAAAAAGCCTTATTGCCAGTACGTTATACCGCGAACTCCGCGATCAGGTTGGCGATCAACATATCGGTGTGATCCCGGAAGACAGTTACTACAAAGACCAGACGCACCTGACCATGGAAGAGCGGGTCAAAACCAACTATGACCACCCCAGCGCCATGGATCACAATCTGCTGTTCCAGCATCTGCAAATGCTGAAATCCGGCCAGGCGATTGAGCTGCCGCTGTATAGCTACACCGAACATACGCGTAAGAAAGAGACGATCCATCTCGAACCCAAGAAAGTCATCATCCTGGAAGGGATCCTGTTATTGACGGATATCCGCCTGCGCCAGGAAATGAACTTCTCGATCTTTGTCGATACCCCGCTGGATATTTGCCTGATGCGCCGTATGAAGCGCGACGTGAATGAACGTGGCCGCTCCATGGATTCCGTGATGGCGCAGTATCAGAAAACCGTCCGCCCAATGTTCCTGCAGTTTATTGAGCCTTCAAAGCAATACGCCGATATTATCGTACCGCGCGGGGGTAAAAACCGTATCGCGATAGATATCCTGAAGGCAAAAATCAGCCAATTCTTTGAATAAGTCATTAACAGGCCAGCCTGTTTTTGCTGGCCTTTAACGAACTATTTGAGCCCCGACATAGACCTTGAGCCCGTTGTGTGGCAATTTTCGTATAAGTTTATGCGCCTTGATGGAATGGAGAAAATAATGAGACTGTGCGACCGCGATATCGAAGCCTGGCTGGATAACGGAAAACTGGTGATTTCACCGCGTCCTCCCATTGAGCGTATTAACGGGGCCACAGTGGATGTCCGTCTGGGCAATCAGTTCCGCGTGTTCCGTGGCCATACCGCTGCCTTTATCGATCTCAGTGGCCCAAAGGATGAAGTGAGTGCTGCCCTTGACCGCGTAATGAGCGATGAAATCGTGCTGCCGGAAGGCGAAGCCTTCTTCCTCCATCCGGGGGAACTGGCGCTGGCGGTGACGCTGGAGTCGGTCACTATCCCTAACGATCTGGTTGGCTGGCTTGATGGCCGCTCTTCGTTAGCCCGCCTGGGATTGATGGTGCACGTTACCGCACACCGTATCGATCCCGGTTGGCAAGGCTGTATTGTGCTGGAGTTCTATAATTCAGGTAAGCTGCCGTTGGCATTACGCCCTGGCATGTTGATCGGTGCGCTGAGTTTCGAACCGCTTTCCGGGCCTGCTGCACGGCCATACAATAGCCGCCAGGACGCGAAATACAGGGATCAGCAAGGGGCCGTGGCCAGTCGTATTGACAAGGATTAACAGCGAACCGGTATTACGCTGACACGAGGATGGCATGAGAAGACTACTGACGACTTTGGTGATTTTGCTGGTGGTGCTGGTGGCGGGAATGTCTGCCTTGGTGCTGTTGGTTAATCCGAATGATTTCCGCAGCTATATGATCAAGAAGGTTGAGCAGAGCAGTGGCTATCATCTGACGCTGGAAGGCGACCTTCGTTGGCATGTCTGGCCGCAATTGAGCATTCTTGCCGGGCGAATGACGCTGACGGCGCCTGGGGCAGCGGCTCCTGCGGTTAGCGCAGATAATATGCGTCTGGATGTCAAACTGCTGCCGCTCCTTTCCCACCAGCTTTACGTCAAGCAGGTGATGCTGAAAAATGCCGTCATCCGCCTGACCCCCGATAGCGCAGAGCAAAGCCAACCCGATGCCCCTATCGCCCCCGGTGGTAACCAGGCGGATGATAGCTCGGGATCCTTGTGGAAATTTGATATCGACAACCTGCGGGTGGTGGATAGCCTGCTTATCTGGCAGCGGGCCAACAACGAGCAGATTAACGTTCGCGATATCAATTTAGCTTTGCAGCAGAATGAAAAGCATCAGGCGCAAATAGAGCTTTCCAGCCGGGTGAATCGCGACCAACGCGATCTGAGCTTCAACCTGGCGGCCAATCTCGATCTGCAACAGTTTCCCCGCCAGATAGGCGCGCAGGTCACGCAGTTTAGCTACCAGCTTGAGGGGGCAGATATTCTTGCCGGTGCCATCAAGGGGGAAGGGAGCGTACAGGCGGTTTATCAGCAGGCTGAGCAGCAGATTGCCTTGAGCCAACTGATGCTCAGTGCCAATGATAGCCAGTTGACGGGGAGCGTCAGCGCGCAGTTGGGGCCAGTGCCTGCCTACATCCTGGATCTCGGTGCCACACAGCTCAATCTGGATACACTCTCCGGCTGGCAGACAAAAACCCCTGATGAGGAGAAGCTGTCGCAGCCGGTGACCGCATCCCCAGTGATCGCCAATCAGGCGGACGATCCGCAACAGAATTTACAGGTGTTACGTGACTTTAACGCGCAGCTCAAGCTGAAGGCGGATCAGGTCACTTATCGTGGGATGTCGATTAATCAGTTGGCGGTGCAGGCAAACAACCAACAGGGATTAATGACGGTGACTACGCTGTCTGGCAAGTTGGCTGGCGGTGATTTCTCCCTGCCTGGCTCGATGGATGTGCGGGCTGATAAACCGCTGATCAATCTGCAGCCGCAGTTACGGCACATAGAGCTGGGTGAGGTACTCAAGGCCTTCGACATGCCATTGGCGCTGACCGGCACGTTCAACATGCAGGGCGACTTGAGTGGCGATCGCCTCAACGCCACGGCGTTTGAGCGCCGCTGGCAAGGGACGGCGGAACTGTTCATGCAGAATGCGCAGCTTCATGGTTTGAATATTCAACAGCTTATCCAGCAAGCCGTGGCGCGTAATGACAGTAGCGTGCGCGGTGAGGATAACAACCAGCGCTACACCACGGTGCAACAAATGAGCGCCAAGGCCAGTTTGAGCAAGGGGCAGATCACGCTCAGCGAGTTACAGGCAGAGTCTCCGGTGATGAGCCTGACCGGGAGCGGTACGGTCAATATGCCTGGCAAACAGTGCGATTTAACCATGAACGTACGGGTCACGGGAGGTTGGCAGGGCAACAATGCGCTGATCGCACAGCTGCGCGAAACGCCGATCCCACTGCGCGTCTATGGCCCTTGGGAGCAGCTCAATTATCAACTGCAGGTCGATCAACTCTTGCGTAAAAAGCTGCAGGATCGTGCCAAAGACGCCTTGAACAAGTGGGCCGAGAAGAATAAAGGCTCCCAGGATGGCCAGGATCTGAAAAAGCTGCTCGATAAGTTGTAAACCTTATCAAACACTGCCCGCGCTCTCTTTAGGTTATGGTGAGCGCGGGTTTGCCCCCTCGAACAACAAAATCAATACCTTTGATATTCATCTGGCATACTGCTGATGGCTTCCCTACAATAATGGATCTGTTAATGAATAAAGCAAGGATTGACGGTGTCAAAAGCGAATTCTAATGCCACCATTGTGGATATTGCCCGCCGAGCCAACGTGACCAATATCACTGTCTCCCGCGCTTTTAATAAACCTGAACTGGTAAAGTCTGAAACGCTCGAGAAAATTCATGCTATTGCCAAAGAGCTTAATTATGTTCCCAATGCTTTCGCTCAGGGATTAAAGAAAAGCAGCAGCCAAATTATCGGCATTGTTACCAGCAGCATGTATAACCCCTTTTACTCTAACCTGATCCAAACCGTCTCGCGCATTGCCCGAATGCAGGGCTATCAGATTATGCTGTTTGATACCGACGGTAGCGAAGAGGCTGAAATGCAGGCGGTGCAGGCGCTGTTCGGTTATAAGGCGCGGGGCATCTTGCTCTCTGCGGTACGCGACGATCGGCATTATCAACCCGCCTACCTTGATCAGGCCGAGCGCTACCACACTCCGCTGATCCTGATCGACAGAGATATTTATAATCAACAGCTTAGCGGCGTATTTCTCAACAACCAAGAGATTGGCAAACTGGCCGGGAAATATTTGGCCGAGCAACCGGAAAGTAATATCCTGATCCTGGGTGGCCCGGCAGACTCGGAGATTACCTTGGCGCGAACCCAGGGGATTATTGATGCTCTGGAGGAGAAGGGGAGTAAAGTCACCATTATCAATGGTGACTATGATTTTATTTCACAGGCGGCACGGGTGAGAGAATATCTTGCCGATGAACAGCACCAACCGGATTATATCGTGGGCCTCAACGGTATTATCACGTTGGGTGCTATTTCTTTATGCCATCAGTTGGATATTTACCATCGGGTGAAATTCTTCTCGATCGATGAACCGCCCAAGGCGCGGGATTATGGGCAGCATATTGCCGGGGTTTATCACGATACGCAGGTGTTAGGGGAAATCGCGGCGGAGTTATTATTTAATGCGATTAAAAATAATCACAGCGATCAGCCGTTAAGGCGTGAATTCTTTACCGGGATGTTGCTTGTCGAGTGATGTGGCCCCTCACCCCAATCCTCTCCCACAGGGAGAGGGAGTTGCTCCGGCGATGTTATTGGGTACGGAAGCTAATCTGTGACCCCAAAAAAGGGTAGCCAGTCAGACTCAGGGGCTGTCTGTGGCCTAATTGGTGCCGAGCTAGGGGCTATGTTCTGGTCTAGCCAGAGTAGACACCCTAGATTAATTTGTGGCACTAAATTGGTGCCAAGCGGTGGTCAGGCGTAGGGACTATGTTCTGACCTAGCCAAAGTAGGCATCCTGGATTAATCTGTGGCACGTTCAGTCCCCTCTCCCTGTGGGAGAGGGTTAGGGTGAGGGGCAATTGGTTGAAATATCAGGCTAATCCCGCCCAATTACTGCCCGTAGTAAGCATTTTTACCGTGCTTGCGTAAAAAGTGTTTATCCAGCAGCGCGGGTTGCATTGGCGGGATCGTCGGAGTCAATTGCCGCGTGGCCATCGCCATGGCCGCCACTTCCTCCATCACCACCGCATTATGCACCGCATCCGCCGCCGTTTTTCCCCAGGCGAAAGGCCCGTGAGAATAGACCAACACCCCCGGCACCTGTTGCGGATCGCGCTTCGCCTGTTGGAACGTCTCGATAATCACCTGGCCGGTTTCCCGCTCATAGTCGCCAGCAATCTCGTCCTCACGCATGGGGCGGGTGCAGGGAATGTCACCATAAAAATAGTCGGCGTGGGTGGTGCCCAGTGCCGGGATCGCCTGGCCAGCCTGTGCCCAGATGGTGGCATTACGGCTATGGGTATGGACGATGCCGCCAATCGCAGGAAATGCACGATACAGAGCCAAATGGGTATCGGTATCCGAGGACGGTTTACGCTGCCCTTCTTGGATCACGCCGTCCAAATCCACCACCACCAGGTCATCCACCGTCATGACCTCATAGGCAATCCCCGAAGGTTTGATCACCACCAGCCCCTGTTGACGATCGATCGCCGACACGTTACCCCAGGTAAAGGTCACCAAACCATAACCCGGCAGGCTGAGATTGGCCGCCAACACCTGCTGCTTCAACTCGCTTAACATGTGATGCCTCCCTGTTTCATCTGCTGCTCGATCCAGCTCTTGGCCTGGGTGATATGCTGGATATCCTGGCCATCGTTGCGCGTCCACATTTCCAGCAGGAATGGGCCGCGATAGTTGAGCCGGTTTAACACGGCAAACGTATGGGCAAAGTCGACGCAGCCGCTGCCGAAAGGCACATCGCGGAATTGCCCTGTAGTGCCCGGCAGCACCGGCAGGGTATCTTTTAAATGGATGGCGGTGATCTTGTCGATGCCTTGCTCCAGCTCAAAATCGACGTCATTGCCCCAGGCGCTGAGGTTGCCGATATCGGGATAGACGGTAAACCACGGGCTTTCAATCTGCCTGGCAAACTCACGCCATTTGCTGATGCTGTTGATAAAGGTGGTATCCATGATCTCCACGGACAGCATCACCTGAGCCTTGGCCGCCAGCTCTACCGCCCATTGCATACCTTCGATAAAACGCTGGCGTGTATGGCGATCGGCAGTTTCGTAATAGACGTCATACCCCGCTAGCTGGATATTCCTGATCCCGACGTCGACGGCGAAATCCAACGCCTTTTCCATCAACGTGTGCGCCTGTTGGCGGATGGCGGCATCATGGCTGCCAAACGGATAACGGCGGTGGGCGGATAAGCACATGCTGGGCACCGTGATACCGCTGTCAAAACGGGCGTTGATCAGCGCCAGCCGTTGCTGACGATCCCAGTCCAGGCGCAGCTGGCGTTCCGGCTGCTCATCAATGGAGATCTCCATAAACTGGAAACCCAGCTCGCTGGCGATACCCAGGCGTTGTGCCCAATCAAGATCTGCCGGCAAGGCTTTTTCATACAGCCCAAGTGAGACATTATTAGTGGTTTGCATGCTGGTTGGCCTCATTTAATGCTTGGGCGATATTCAGGTAGCCTTCAAAGCGATCGCGTAAGCGTCGGTTAGCTGCCGCGTCGGGATAATAGGTATGTACTTCAGGCTGAATAACCTGCACGGCCTCGGTAAAGCTGCTGTACTCCCCGGCCCCCACGGCGGCACAGATCGCTGCGGCACGGCAGCCACTTTGCTGGATATTCACCACTTCCAGCGGCAAATTACCGGCGTTGGCAAACATCTGCATCCAAACGTCGGACTGCGTGGGGCCGCCGGTCATGCGAATACGTTCTACGCGTGGATTCAGCGCCACCAGGCGATCCTGATGAACCAGATGAGAGAACACGATGCCCTGATAGATCGCATGGACGATATCGGCCATGTCATGGTGCCCGCTCAGGCCAATCAGCCCGCCTGGCAGGTTGCTACCGAGGTTGGAGCCGAACAGGTAGGGCAGGAATGTGATGTCGCTCGGCTGCTTGCTGCGTTCTTGTACCCAACGATTGAACTGTGCATAGCGCTGATGATCGTTGTCGCAAAACTGCCGTAAGAACCAGGCCAGATTGCTCGCTGAGGTTGGGCTGCCTTCGTGAACAAAGTAGCGGCCCTCCATGCAATAACGACCCCAGGCAAAAGGATGGGAGGAGGGGATTAGGTTCTCCGTTACGCAGGTAGCGATCGACCAGGTACCCGCCACTGCGCTCAGGGTGCGATCGTCGACCACTCCCGAGCACAAGGCTGCACCAACCACATCGAACAGGCCGCCATACACCGCCGTTCCTGCCGGTAATCCGCATTGGGCAGCGGCAGTGGCGGTCACTTGCCCGGCAAGCTCGGCGGAACCAAGCAGCGGCGCGGTTTTATCGGCCACTTCCTCAATACCGAATGCCGCCATCAATACTGGGTCGTAGTCGGCCGTTTGCTGGTTGAACAGGTTGCTGCCGGAGATGTTGGTGATCTCCGCCGTCGCTTCGCCCGTCAGGCGGAAACGCAGGTAGTCATGAGCCATCAGCACCCGATCAATCGCCTCATATTGCGCGGGCTCATGCTGTTTCAACCAACGTAACAGCACTGCCGGATGGCTGTTCCAGATGGGTTGCAGGCTACGCGGGTAGGTGACGGCTTCGATACCTTGCTGCTGTAACTCAACCACCATCGCCCCGGCACGAGTATCCGAAGAAACGATGCCGTTGCGGACCGGCTGGCCCTTTTTATCAATGGCATATAGCCCTTTGCCGTGTGAAGAGAAGCTTACGCCACGCACCCGATCGCCGGTTATCTCCGCGAAGCTGAGTACCTGGCGAATGGTCTGGCAAAGGTCACGCCACAAGGGCTCCATCTCGCGTTCAGAGAAGCCAGGCTGTGGGGATACGGTTTCCCCATCACATTCCGCTACGGCAATTTCCTCACCGTTAGCCCGGTATAGCCCCGCCTTGATTAGCGTGCCGCCAATATCAATGCCCAGAAAATATCCCATATCGGTTCTCCCTAGCTTATTTACGGCGGCTGGAACTGAGGTAGATAGCGGCGAGGATAATGCCACCCTTGACCACGTTCTGGATGTAAGGCGATACGCTCATCAGGTTGAGGCCGTTATTCAGTACGCCAAGCATCATGGCGCCTACCAGAGTGCCGATAATGGCGCCTCTGCCTCCGGAGATGGCGGCCCCACCAAGCACTACGGCGGCGATGGCATCCAGTTCAAAACCTTCACCGGCGTTGGGCTGCCCGCTCATCAGGCGTGAAGTGAGTACCAAGCCAGCGAGTGCGGCGGTTGTTCCGCTCACCACATACACCAGGACTTTGTAGCGAGGTACGCGAATACCGCTCAGGCGCGCGGCCTCTTCGTTGCCGCCAATGGCGTAGACATAGCGGCCAAACGGCAGGTGGTTAAGCATCAGGTAGGCCAGAATATAAACGCCGACCATGATCAGCACCGGTACTTGAATACCCAATACGGAACCGCGGCCGAAGAAGGAGAACATGTCTGGTAAGCCAGAAATCGGATAGCCGCCGGTGTACAGCAACGCCAAACCACGGGCGATACCCATTGAGGCGAGGGTGACGATAATCGGTGGCATGCGCAGATAGGCAATGCAGGCACCGTTGGCCAGACCAAACAGGGCGCCAATCACCAACGCGGCAACCATCGCCAGTGGAATAGGGATGCCTCCCAGCATCAGGCCAGCGGCAATCGAACCGGACAATGCCATCACTGGCCCGACCGAGAGATCGATGCCCCCGGTCAGGATTGCGCAAGTCATGCCCACGGCAATAATGGCGTTGATCGACACCTGGCGTGCCACGTTGGTCAGGTTGTTGACCGTCAGGAAGCTGTCATTAAGCCCGCTCATCAGCAGGAACAGAATGGCGAAGCCGATAAAAGGCAGCATCGCGGGGTGGTGCAGCAACTTCTCCCAGCGCTTGCCGAGGCTCTGCTTCTGGGCCGCGTGGGTAGGTGGGGATTGTTCAATTCCGATCATAATGCACTCCCGGTTGCATGAAGCATGATGTTATGAGATTCGATTTCATCCCCTGCCAATTCGGCAACAATGTGGCCGCCACGGAACACCAGCACGCGATCGCAAACGCCGATAATTTCCGGTAATTCGGATGAAATCATGATGATAGAAATGCCTTTCTGCGTGAGTTGTTGCATCAGCTGATAGATTTCGGATTTGGCGCCGACGTCAATGCCACGGGTAGGCTCATCAAAAATAAGGATGTTGCAGTCATTGTTCAGCCAGCGGGCAATGACCACTTTTTGCTGGTTGCCGCCGCTCAGGGTGCTGACGGCGGTATCCGCATCCGGGGTTTTCACGCCTACCGCACGGATCAGCCGCTGAACGATATCGTCGTCCTTGCGGGCGTTAACGAATATCTTGCCGAACCGCTCATGGCGGTTGAGGGTGATGTTCTGCGCCACGGAAAAGGGCAGCACCAGCCCCTCGGTTTTACGGCTTTCCGGCAGCAGGCCAATGCCTTGCTTCAATGCCAAAGCCGGGTTACGCAGCGTGGTTGGTCGCCCACTAAGGCTGACCTGCTTGCGATAGCAGGTGCTGGCACCGATCAGCGCGGAGACCGTCTCGGTACGGCCCGAGCCCACTAATCCGGCAAATCCCAGGATCTCGCCTTTGAACAGGTGGAAGCGATCTTCCTGCTGATGCCTGGTGCGCTGAATGGTGGCTTCCAGCAGGCGAACTGAAGTATCGACAGGGTGCGACTTCACCGGGAAGGCATTTTCGATTTTGCGTCCGACCATCAGCTTCACGAGTTCATCCACGTTGGTATCGGCCGTGGGCAGCGTTTGCACATAGGTGCCGTCGCGCAAGACGGTGATCTGATCGCAGATGGTGAAGATTTCATCCAGGTGGTGCGAGATGAAAATCATGCCGACGCCCAGCAGTTTAAGATCGTTCATGACGCTGAACAGGTGATCGGCTTCACCCGGCGTCAGGGTGGCGGTAGGCTCATCCAGCACCAGCACGCGTGCGTCCAGTGACAGCGCCTTGGCAATCTCGACAAACTGTTGCTGCGCCACGCTCAATTGCGCCACCGGGCAATCCAGATCGATATTCACCGTCAGCCGTTTGAAAATAGCCTCGGCTTTTTTACGCATGGCTTTACGATCCAATAATCCCCAGCGGTTCTTGATTTCCCGGTTGAGGAAAATATTGTCCAGGGCGTTCATATAAGGAATAAGCGAGAATTCCTGAAATATGATCCCCACTCCGGCGTTAATGGCCTGCCGATAATTATCAAACTGGCGGCTGGTACCCTCCATGATTATTTCGCCAGAGTCCGGTTGGTGAATACCACACAGGATTTTCACCAACGTCGATTTACCGGCTCCGTTTTCCCCTAGCAAAGCGTGTATTTGGCCGTGTTGAATGGTGAGGTCAATACCGTCCAACGCCTTCACGCCCGGAAAGGACTTCTTGATCTGTTTTAATTCTAATAACGCCGTCACGGTTAACTCCTTCGGGTTTTATACCCACCGTTGCAAAATGGGTCGGGTACAAACCTCAACCGGCTCGTTGTGTTATAGGGGCGCCGTATTCTGCGCCCGCTTTGATAATCAATGCGTTGGTTTGGGGCAAACATATATTCGCCCCTACACATTCAGCAGCATTGCCGCGTGGTCATCAAACTCGAGGCCGGGCGTTTACCAGCTGAAACCTTTGGCGTTGCTGCTGTCGATCAGTTTCACTTTCACCGGAATGGTGCTCGGTACGTTGGCACCCCAATGGCGGGCCAGGGCAATCCCCAAGGCAATACGTGCCTGGTCGCGAGGGAACTGTGCTGAGGTGGCGATAAACGGTGAGCCAGGTTTCAGGATCTCCTTAATCGCTTCAGGCTGGCCATCGACGCTGACCAACTTGACCTTGGCACCGTTACTCTCAATGGCTGCCAATGCACCCAAGGCACCTACGTCGTTGACGCTGAAGATACCGGCCAGATCGGGAGTGGATTGCAGCATGTTTTCGGTTACGGTCAGTGCGGTATCACGCTCTTGCTTGCCGTTCTGCTTAGTGACAATCTGCATTTCTGGGTGTTTTTTAATGGCGTCTTCAAAACCACGTACGCGTTCCAGGATCGGCACTACCGGGATAC
Organism: Serratia sp. ASV30; assembly: GCF_016428815.1. Classification (NCBI taxonomy): domain Bacteria; kingdom Pseudomonadati; phylum Pseudomonadota; class Gammaproteobacteria; order Enterobacterales; family Yersiniaceae; genus Serratia; species Serratia sp. ASV30. The sequence continues at coordinate 49,092 of NZ_JAELTL010000035.1, forward strand.
CGTCCAGGATCGCCACTTTGCCCTTGTTGCCCAGAGATTTGGCCAGGTATTCACCCGCCTGGAAACCGGCATCATAGTTTTCCGAACCGACAAAGGAATCCAACGGGCCTTCGGCCTGGGCATCGATTGCCACGACTACCGCTCCGGCTTTGTGGGCCGAGATCACCGCCGACTGCACGCCAACCGAATCTGTCGGGTTAATCAGTAAAATATCGACTTTCTTTTGCAGCATATCTTCCACATCATTAATCTGCTTTGAGACGTCATGATGGGCATCCGCAATATACAGCTTGGCGCCAATATCACCGGCGGCCTGCTCTAATGCCTGTTTCATGGAGACAAAATAGTCGTTATTCATTTCCTGGAATGAAACGCCAATGGTGATCTGTTTGGCTAATGCCGATTGGCTGGCCAGCAGTATGCCACCGGCGAGCATTACGGGTAAGGTTTTCTTGAATAATGAAAACATAGTTTATTCTCCTGTTGTAGGGGCGATGTCTTTCTTTCAGTGTTATTTATAATAATTAGGTGGTTATCGGCCAGAAGTCGGCCTCGCTATAAAAGCGCGTTATCATTATTTGCTTAAAACTAATCACTCAATATTAAGGAACCAAAATAACCTTGATGGAATCCGTTGAATCAGCCAGGGCGAATGCCTGATCCCATTCGTTTAATGAATAACTGTGGGTTACTACACCTTTGGAGGTCACCAGACCGCGTTCAAAAAGGTCGATGGCAATTTCATAGCTGTAAGGTGCCAGGTGCGCACCGCGAATATCCAACTCTTTGCGATCGCCGATGATTGACCAGTCTACGGTGGTTTCTTTGCCAAATACGCTGAACTCGACAAAGCGGCCAAGCTTACGGATCATCTGCAATCCTTGGGTCACGCCGATCGGTGCGCCGGTCGCTTCGATGTAAACATCACAACCGTAGCCGTCGGTTAACGCCTTGACGATTTTATCGGCATCTTCCTTGAGCGGGTTGATGACCACGTCGGCACCGAACGCTTTTGCCAGTTCCAAACGTTCGTCGATGGCGTCGATCACGATCAGCTTTTTCGGCGTCTTCAACTTGGCAACTTGTACCATACACAGACCCAACGGCCCGGCACCGGCCAGTACCACAACGTCGTCTAGCTGGATATCCCCACGGGCAACGGTGTGAATGGCACAGGCCATCGGCTCGATCAGCACGGCATCTTCATGGCTGAGGCTTTCCGGGATTTTGTGCACGATGGCATTGGCGGAAAAACGCATGTATTCCGACATTCCCCCCTCGGCAACGTCCTTTTGGAAGCCGTAGATATTGTGCGTTTCGCACATCCAATAACTACCGGACTTACAGTAACGGCACTCCCAGCAGGGTACGATCTGCTCGGCAATGACGCGTTCGCCAATCTTGTACTTCTGCTCTGTGCCTTCCCCCATGGCAACAATGCGGCCATAAAATTCGTGGCCGGGCACGACCGGCGGTTTTACCCAAGGGTTTTCCCCCCAAAACATCTGGGCACCGTTTTTACATTTACAATCGCCGGCACAGATCCCGCAGCCTTCGACCTTGATCACCAACTCCTTGGCTTTAGGTAGTGGGGTAGGGACTTGTTCAAACCGGTAATCCTGCGGGCCATGGCAAACTACCGCGCTCATCTTTTCGGGTAACTGACTCATTTTCCTCTCCATTATCAGGCTAGATAGCGATACGAAACAAATGTTGACGTTGTCATTTTTTAGAAAATAAAAAGGTGTTTTTTTATTTAAGTTATATTATTCATTATGTTATGAATTTATTTTAACTCTTGGTTAAAAATGACAACGTGAACATTCGCGATCATATAACCAAACTAGAGAAAACATTTGTTTGATCAAACTCACACATCGTTAACATCTGGCGTAAAGATTCTACAAATTCAGATCATGATCACAATGTTATGTCGGTTGTATGTAAGATTGTGGGCGAGGTGAGTCATTTAATTTATTGAAATTAAATCAATTATTTTCCGTCTTGATGGCATGTTTGCCAGATCTGGACTGTCTGGCTGCGGCTTGCGGTATCTACTGGCCAGGAGGAAGGGGATCGCCAAAGCGAGCTGGCTTGGAATTTCACGATTTGTTGATAGTTTCCCCCCGTAACATTGATGAATGTCATAATATCTTGTAGTGCTTTTCGGCAGAGTGTGGCGTTATTCGGCTGCTATCGGGCGATGAGCTGAAGTAAAATAATTAAATCGAGGAATAACAATGGAACTTCTGATTGGAGCCTTGGTAGCGGTGTTCGTTGGCCGTTACATCATCAAGGGCTATTCTGCCACTGGGGTATTAATGGTTGGCGGCTTGGTGCTGCTGGCGGTGAGCGCATTTATGGGCAAAAATCTACTGCCCGCCAGTGCGACTTCGACCGGGTGGCGCGCCACCGATATTTTCGAATATGTCAAAATCCTGCTGATGAGCCGCGGTGGCGATCTCGGCATGATGATCATGATGCTGTGTGGCTTCGCCGCCTACATGACACACATTGGTGCCAATGACGTGGTGGTCAAGCTGGCCTCCCGCCCATTGCAGATGATCAACTCCCCGTATTTGCTGATGATTGCGGCCTACTTTGTTGCCTGCCTGATGTCACTGGCCGTCTCTTCGGCGACAGGGCTGGGCGTGCTACTGATGGCGACGCTGTTCCCGCTGATGGTTAACGTCGGGATCAGCCGTGGCGCGGCTGCGGCTATCTGTGCTTCTCCAGCAGCCATTATCCTTTCGCCCACTTCAGGTGATGTAGTGCTGGCAGCCAAGGCGGCCGAAATGCCGCTGGTGGATTTCGCCTTCAAAACCACTCTGCCGATCTCCATCGCCGCCATTATCTGTATGGCGATTGCCCACTTCTTCTGGCAGCGCTATCTCGACCGTAAAGCCAACGAACAGCACCACATCATGGACGTGAGTGAAATCACCACCAACGCCCCTGGCTTTTACGCCATCTTGCCGTTTACCCCGATCCTGGGGGTGCTGGTCTTTGATGGTAAATGGGGGCCGGAGCTGCACATCATTACCGTGTTGGTGATTTGTATGTTCATGGCCGCGGTGATCGAGTTTATCCGCAGCTTCAACGCCAAAACGGTGTTTGCTGGTTTAGAAGTGGCTTACCGTGGCATGGCCGATGCGTTTGCCAGCGTGGTGATGCTGCTGGTCGCGGCTGGGGTATTTGCCCAAGGCTTGAGCACCGTTGGCTTTATCAGCGGCTTGATCAGCCTGGCACAGTCGTTTGGCACCGGCGGCATCATCATGATGTTGGTGCTGGTGGTGATCACCATGCTGGCAGCGATGACGACCGGCTCTGGTAATGCGCCGTTCTATGCGTTTGTGGAGCTGATCCCGAAACTGGCGGCACAGATGGGGGTTAACCCGGCTTACCTGGTGATCCCGATGCTGCAAGCTTCCAACCTGGGCCGTACGCTCTCGCCGGTTTCTGGTGTAGTGGTGGCGGTTTCCGGCATGGCAAAAATCTCACCGTTCGAAGTGGTGAAACGCACCTCGGTACCGGTGATTGTCGGGCTGGTGGTGGTGATTGTGGCTACGGAGTTGCTGGTGCCTGTGCACCTTTAAGCTATGCAGGTAGGGGCGCAGCATGCTGTGCCCGTTTGACATCAATGCTGGGCACCTCAAGCGGGTGCCCAGCAAAGATTTACTCTTCGTCCTCTTCGTTAGGCGTCACTAACGGCGTGATCTTCACCTTCACGATGCGGTGGCTACTGATTTCCAACGGTTCAAACAGATAGTCGCCAATCTTCAGCTGTTCCCCTTCGCGTGGAATGCGCTGGCAATGCTCCATCAGCAATCCTGCCAAGGTATGATATTCCCGCTTTTCTTCTATCGGCAGTGGCACATACAGCACCAGATCTTCCAGCGGCATATGGCCATTGGCAATCCAGTAGCCTTCACTGGTTTGCTGGATATCATGGCGTGCATCAACCTCTTCATCGGCCTCTGGCAGATTACCGGCGATGGTTTCCATCACGTCGGTTAACGTCACCACACCTTCGACCGAACCAAACTCATCCACCACAAACGCAAAGTGGGTTTTGGCCTGGCGGAACTGCTCCAGCGCAGACAGCAACGTTAACTGCTCCGGGAAGATTAGCGGCTGGCGCACCAAGGCTCGCAAATCCAGCGGTGATTGCTGCAACTGCTGTTTCAGCACGTCGATGGTGTGGATCACGCCTAATGGCTCATCGCTGGCGCTATTTTCTGTTACCACGATGCGCGTATGCTGGTTTTTCTCCAACAGCTGCGTCAACTTATCCAGCGGGCCGTTAAGCCCAAGGTATTCCACATCGTGACGCGAAGTCATGATACTGCTGACGGTGCGCTGTGCCATGCCAAGCACCCGCTCGATCATATGGCGTTCCTGCTGGTTGAAGATTTCACCATTATCGTTATAGCTGTCTGCCAGCAGGTGTGCCGAATGGCTGTCAATCTCGGCCTCTTCGTGCTTGCCGCTCAACATGCGCAATACAGCTTCTGCGGTACGCTCACGTAAAGGCCGCACCTTGGAAAGGAAACGGCGGCGGTTAAACTGGGCAAACTGGTTCAAGGCTTCGATCATTACCGAGAAACCGATCGCCGCGTAGAGATAGCCCTTCGGAATGGCATAGCCAAAGCCTTCGGCCACCAGGCTGAAACCAATCATCAGCAAGAAGCTGAGGCACAGAATAACAATGGTAGGATGGGCATTCACAAAGCGCGTGAGCGGTTTGCTGGCCAGTAACATCAAACCAATGGCGATACACACCGCGATCATCATCACGGCCAGATGATCGACCATCCCGACTGCGGTGATCACCGAATCCAGCGAGAAGACGGCATCCAGCACCACAATTTGCGCGACCACCGGCCAGAAACGCGCCCCTTTGCGTGACCCATGGTGTTCATCGTCTTTACCCTCCAGCCGTTCGTTCAGCTCCATGGTGGCTTTAAACAGCAGGAAGATACCACCGACCAGCATTATCAGGTCGCGGCCACTGAAAGCGTGCCCCATGGCCACAAACAGCGGTTTGGTCAGGGTAGCTAGCCAGGATATTGAGGCAAGCAGCGCCAGGCGCATCACCAGCGCCAGTAAAAGACCGACAATGCGGGCTTTATCACGTTGTTTCTTAGGTAATTTCTCCGCCAAAATGGCGATAAAGATCAGGTTGTCAATGCCCAGTACGATTTCCAGTACAACCAGGGTGGCCAAGCCGGCCCAAATTGTTGGATCTGCGATCCATTCCATACGCCTAATTTCACCTTTTAGTTCGACGGCTTATGCCGCATTGAGAATGATGGACGCTGAAGGAGGGGATTTCAACACTAAATCCGCACTGAGTGCGGGTAATCCATGTTAGTAGAATATTTTAACTGTGCCAGGATCTTGTCATTAGGAGGCTAACACCAGAAAACAGAGAACAAATAGCTGCTTATAAATCCTGCACTTAGATAATTATGATTATAATCAATTTGTTATGGAGTAGTTAAACAAGTAAAATCTTAAAAACCGAGTATCCTTAGTAGTCTTATTCTGAAAAGGTCTTAATGAAGCCACTAAGACTTGTTTCACCGGGTCAATAGTATAAGAATCTTAGCATCCTATAAATGATAGCAAGACTGACCACTTGGCCAGGAAGGCACAGCCTTTTCCCTACTTTGCGACTTGCCTCTCATTAAATTCTGAGCAGAACCCAAGGTTCATCTACAGGCGTGGAGTCGATTGCACGCTTGTCAGTTCAAACATTGTCTACAGTGCATTGGTAGCTGCAAGCCAAGGGCGGTAGCGTGCCTAAAACGTTATTTTGTGATTTTAATTAATTGATTTTTAAAGTTAAAAATTCATTGAGACGTTAGGCTCAACCACTTTTCCTGGCTCTGTTACACTTACTTGTTATTTGTCGGTGGAAAAAATTTATGCAAAAAAGATTGAAGGCCGTGATCCCAGTAGCAGGTTTGGGCACCCGTATGCTGCCCGCAACCAAGGCGATCCCTAAAGAAATGCTGCCGGTGGTCGATAAGCCATTGATTCAGTATATCGTGAGCGAATGCGTTGCGGCTGGCATCAAGGATATCGTACTGGTTACGCACTCATCGAAAAACGCGATCGAAAACCACTTTGATACTTCCTTTGAGCTGGAAGCGACGTTGGAAGCTCGGGTAAAACGCCAACTGCTTGCCGAAGTTCAAAGTATCTGCCCGCCAGATGTAACGGTGATGCAGGTACGTCAAGGGCAAGCCAAAGGATTGGGGCACGCTGTGTTATGTGCTCAGCCGATGATTGGGGATAACCCATTTGTGGTGCTACTGCCGGACGTGTTATTGGATGACTCTACCGCCGATCTGCGGAAAGAAAACCTGGCCAAAATGATCCAGCGCTTCGAGCAAACCGGCTTTAGCCAGATTATGGTTGAGCCAGTGCCAGAAGAGGACGTTTCCAAATACGGTGTGGTCGATTGCGGCGGTGTGGCGTTAGCCGCTGGTGCAAGTACGCCAATGACCGCTGTGGTAGAGAAACCCGCGCGGGAAGATGCGCCATCTAACCTGGCCGTAGTGGGGCGCTATGTCCTCTCAGCCGATATCTGGCCGTTGCTGGAGAAAACGCCTCCGGGAGCTGGCGATGAAATCCAACTGACCGACGCCATTGCCATGCTGATGGAGCAGGAAACGGTAGAAGCTTTCCATATGAGCGGCAAATCCCACGACTGTGGTGACAAACTGGGCTATATGAAGGCGTTTGTACAGTATGCCCTACGCCACCCTTCCGAAGGCGAAAACTTCACCCAGTGGATGAAACAGACCCTGAACAGCAAGTAATTGCCCTAGCCGGTTAGCACGACCACAAGATTTTAAGAGGAACACCATGTCGAAGAAGTTGAAAGCCGTCATTCCTGTTGCTGGTCTGGGTATGCGCATGTTGCCTGCGACCAAGGCGATCCCGAAAGAGATGCTGCCGATCGTTGATAAGCCGTTGATCCAATATATCGTCAACGAATGCGTGGCCGCCGGGATCAAGGAAATCATTCTGGTTACCCACTCCTCAAAGAACGCGATCGAAAACCATTTCGACACGTCTTATGAGCTCGAGGCGATGCTTGAAGCGCGCGTGAAGCGTCAACTGCTGGATGAAGTTAAATCCATCACGCCGAAGGGCGTAACCTTGATGCACATCCGCCAAGGGCAACCGAAAGGATTGGGGCATGCAGTACTTTGTGCCAAACCACTGGTAGGTGATTCACCTTTCGTGGTGGTGCTGCCGGACGTGCTACTGGATGACGCCAAGGCGGATATGCACAAAGACAACCTGGCGCATATGATTGCCCGCTTCGAAAATAACGGGCTGAGCCAAGTACTGGTGCAGCCTGCGGATGAAAATGTGTTGTATGACTACTCTGTGGCGGAATGTGAGACCACTACCCTGCAACCAGGGGAAAGCTCGCGTATGACGTCGATCATTGAGAAGCCAAGCCGTGAAGTGAAATTGAAGTCCAACTATTCCGCTGTAGGCCGTTATGTGCTTTCTGCCGACATCTGGCCGATTTTGGAAAAAACTCAGCCAGGCGCCTGGGGCCGAATTCAACTGACCGATGCGATTGCCGACCTGATGAAACAACAGACGGTAGAAGCGATGGAACTGGTGGGAGAATCGTTCAACTGCGGTGAAAAACTAGGCTATCTTCAGGCCTTTGTGACCTATGGGCTACGCCACCCGACGCAGGGCAAAGCTTTCCGCGAATGGGCCGAGCAGCTAAAACTGTAGTAATTTGTACTGAAAAAGAGCGGAAAAATCTTTATAGTTATAGGCCTGCGGAAATCTCGGCGGGCCTTTTGACTTATCCGAGATCGTTCGCACATGAAAACACTCCTGGTGCATGCGCCACTGACTACGAGTCTGAGAGACATCTTAGCAAACCCAGACTCAACGTTTGCTCAATGAGTGCTTTCATGCGTGTATCGCAGGACTGCCGTACATAGCGCAAACAAAAAATTTTGCTAAACCCACCCCAGGTGGCCACGGTTGGCCAGGTGTTTAGCGTTGCAAGTTTACTTACTTTGAAAGTGATGAAAATTCGATGGCAAAGAAACAATGGAAGCTGATACCGCTCCTGGTATCGATCAGTGTGATCAGCGGTTGTACCGTGGTCCCTGGCACCCACCTCTCTACCAGCGGGAAAAACGTTGTTAAGCAGGAAGACAGCAATTTTGACTTGGACAAATTGGTGAATATTTACCCAATGACGCCGAGTTTGGTTGATAAGATGCGGCCAAAACCCGTTACCGCACAAAACAACCCGGCCCTTGAACGTGATCTACAGAGCTATGAATACCGTATCGGTGTTGGCGATGTACTGATGGTAACCGTTTGGGATCATCCCGAACTGACTACCCCAGCTGGACAGTATCGTAGTGCTAGTGACACAGGTAACTGGGTGAATGCCGATGGCACTATCTTCTATCCTTATATTGGTAAGGTGAAAGTAGCAGGGAAAACAGCTAGCCAGGTGCGAAACGATATCGCCGGACGTCTTGCTCAGTATATCGAAAGCCCTCAGGTAGATGTCAGTATTGCAGCCTTCCGTTCGCAGAAAGCGTATGTGACTGGTGAAGTGGCAAAATCAGGTCAACAACCGATTACCAACGTGCCGCTAACCGTTATGGATGCGATCAATAATGCCGGTGGCCTTGCCGAAAATGCCGACTGGCGCAACGTGGTATTAACACATAATGGTAAAGAGCAGCGTATTTCTCTGCAGGCGTTAATGCAAAAGGGCGACCTGATGCAAAACCATCTGCTTTACCCTGGCGATATTCTTTACGTACCACGCAATGATGATCTCAAAGTCTTTGTGATGGGCGAAGTGAAGCAGCAAACTACGCTGAAGATGGATCGCAGTGGCATGACGCTGACCGAAGCGTTGGGTAATGCGCAGGGCATGGATCAAGCGGTCTCAGATGCAACGGGCATCTTCGTCATTCGTCCATTACGTGGTACTGAAGGAAGCAAGCTTGCCAGCATTTATCAGCTAAACGCTTCTGATGCGACAGCTTTGGTGATGGGAACTGAGTTCCACTTGCAACCTTATGACATTGTTTATGTAACAACAGCACCTGTAGCACGTTGGAATCGTCTGATTACTCAATTAGTACCAACAATCAATGGCTTCAATAATCTGAGCGAAGGCGCATTGCGTGTCCGTAATTGGCCATAGTCGTAACAGGTATACAGAGCAACAATTATGTTTAATTCAATTTTAGTTGTATGTGTTGGCAACATTTGCCGCTCCCCTACGGGGGAGCGGTTATTGAAAAAAGCACTACCCAATAAAAAAGTTGGCTCCGCAGGGATTGGGGCATTGGTTGACAAACCTGCCGATGCAACTGCAACAGAGGTAGCCGCTCACCATGCACTTTCTCTTGAGGGACACTTGGGCCGACAGCTGACAAGTTCTATGTGCCGTGAATATGATTTGATCCTGGTAATGGAGAAAAAACATATTGATGCGGTTTGTCGCTTAGTTCCCGAAGTCAGAGGGAAAACTATGTTATTTGGCCATTGGATGGAGCAATGCGAAATTGCAGACCCATACCGTCAGAGCCGCGAAGCGTTTGAATATGTGTACCGCCTTCTTGATGAATCAGCCCAAAAGTGGGCTAAAGCCTTAAGCCGATAGCCAGTCAGGATTTCCAATGTCAGAGAAAAATAGAGTAAATAATTTGGGAAATGATACGTCCGAGGAGATTGATCTTAGACGTTTATTGGGTGAAATAATTGATGGTCGTTGGTTGATCATTGGCATTACTACATCATTTTTAACGTTAGGAATATTATATTGCTTATTTGCTACGCCGGTTTACCGTGCAGATGCAATGGTTCAGGTTGAGCAAAATGTGGGGAATTCACTACTAAATAATATAAACCAAATGTTGCCAAACAGTCAGCCAGAATCAGCTCCTGAAATTGAATTGCTTAAGTCAAGAATGGTTTTGAGCAAAACTGTAGAGGATTTAAATTTACGCACTGTAGTTGAAGAACAATATTTCCCTGTTTTTGGTCTGTCTCTTATACACATCTAAAAGAGGGGGGGGGGGGGGGGGGGGGGGGGGGGGGGGGGGGGGGGGGGGGGGGGGGGG
>NZ_JAELTL010000259.1:0-306 GCF_016428815.1 Serratia sp. ASV30
ATATTGGTGATGTCGATGTCAGCAAGATACGGCAGCGGGTTTTTGCCGATAACCTTGGCAAGGGGAAGTGATTTGCTAGAAAGGGGTGGGGCATTGGCTACGGCGATCGTCCCCTCACCCGAACCCTGTCTCTTATACACATCTCCGAGCCCACGAGACAGGAGGTATCATCTCGTATTCCGTCTTCTGCTTGAAAAAGGGGGGGGGGGGGGGGGGGGGGGGGGGGGGGGGGGGGGGGGGGGGGGGGGGGGGGGGGGGGGGGGGGGGGGGGGGGGGGGGGGGGGGGGGGGGGGGGGGGGGGGGGGG
>NZ_JAELTL010000260.1:0-303 GCF_016428815.1 Serratia sp. ASV30
CCCCCCCCCCCCCCCCCCCCCCCCCCCCCCCCCCCCCCCCCCCCCCCCCCCCCCCCCCCCCCCCCCCCCCCCCCCCCCCCCCCCCCCCCCCCCCCCCCCCCCCCCCCCCCCCCCCCCCCCTTTAATGCTCCGGCGACCACCGAGATCTACACCCAGTTGGCATCGTCGGCAGCGTCAGATGTGTATAAGAGACAGGATTATGATCGCCGTTGCCCAGCGGGGCATCTGGCGTAAACGTCCAGTTGCCGTTCTCGTCAACCGTGGTGGTGCCCAGGGTATTGCCATTGTCGGTCACGGTGACCG
>NZ_JAELTL010000261.1:0-302 GCF_016428815.1 Serratia sp. ASV30
CGGGCAGCATGGTGACCGTTTATGACAACGGCCAGGCCATTGGCTCCACCACGGCCGATGCCAACGGCAAGTGGACGTTGACGCCAGCGACCGCGTTGACCGACGGCAACCACAGCCTGCATATCACCTGTCTCTTATACACATCTCCGAGCCCACGAGACAGGAGGTATCATCTCGTATGCCGTCGTCTGCTTGAAAAGGGGGGGGGGGGGGGGGGGGGGGGGGGGGGGGGGGGGGGGGGGGGGGGGGGGGGGGGGGGGGGGGGGGGGGGGGGGGGGGGGGGGGGGGGGGGGGGGGGGGGG
>NZ_JAELTL010000262.1:0-302 GCF_016428815.1 Serratia sp. ASV30
GATGAGCCAGGCCTTCGATTACATCCTCGAATATACCGATATCTTCCTGCCGAGCGAGGGAGAAGTGCATCACTTTGCCAGCAGCAAAAACCAACAGGAAGCGGATATCGTGCAGGAACTGTTGGCCCTGTCTCTTATACACATCTCCGAGCCCACGAGACAGGAGGTATCATCGCGTATGCCGTCGTCTGCTTGAAAAGGGGGGGGGGGGGGGGGGGGGGGGGGGGGGGGGGGGGGGGGGGGGGGGGGGGGGGGGGGGGGGGGGGGGGGGGGGGGGGGGGGGGGGGGGGGGGGGGGGGGGG
>NZ_JAELTL010000036.1:0-57100 GCF_016428815.1 Serratia sp. ASV30
CCCCCCCCCCCCCCCCCCCCCCCCCCCCCCCCCCCCCCCCCCCCCCCCCCCCTCTTTTAGATGTGTATAAGAGACAGGTTTATATATAGAAAGCATGACGGAGATATTAAAACCTTCGCACAACTGCACAGAACCAGTGTTTACAAAGTTAATGAGTGGATCCGCCGAGATGCCCACATTATTAACGGAAAGATCTGTATCCCTACCAGGCACTCAGCCTGACCCTGTACTTTATTGCGGGGCAGAATATTCTTAGATAAAACCCTAATCCTGCCCCTATATCATTACCCGCAAAAACCCCACTCAACGGCAGCTTTTATCCCGCCGTGGCTTTTTGGGGCTCAACAGATAATCCACTACTGCGCTATCCACACAACCGTCAACACCCGTCAACGCCAGCGTATGGCCATCCCCTTCGCGGGTAATCAGCGGGCTTTTAAAACTCGAAGCCATTTCACGGGCGTTACGATATGGCGTAACCGGGTCATAGCGCTGGGTAATGAACAGCAACGGCGGGAGAGCGGTAGAAAGTACTGGAACATGCGGTTCCACATGGCCAGGGTATGGCCAGAAATCACAGGTCTCTAGTGGATACTCATGCAACGGTAAGTAGTTGGGAAATGAGGCTGCGGTATTGATTTGCTGGCGCTGCCGACGTAACAGCTGCTGGTCAGCATCAGGCTTAGCCATATCTGCACAGGTGATCACCGTTCGCGCATCATCAGCGTCCGGGGTATAGCTTTCGTCGATAAGATCGGTCACTGCATCATCGGCTTTGCCCGCATCAATTTTACGCAAGGCCGTGGCCAACTCGGGCCAACGTTCCCTCCTTGGCAACAGGTTACGCGTAAGGGTGATCACGTCATCGGCAGAGATCTCATAACCCGAGGGGGTAACGAAAGGAGTATCATGCAACTTGTGCAGCATCCTGTGGTACAACTGGATCGCCCGGTTAGGCTCGCTGGTTAATGGGCATGAGCCGTTTTTCTCGCAATCATCGGCAAAACGCAGGAAGCTTTGCTGAAAACCCCGCTCCTGATTGATGCGTTGGGTAAAGTCATCATCCTTCAGGTTCACCACGCCATCCAGCACCAACGCACGGGTTTTCTTAGGGAATCGCTCCGCATACAATGCCGCGACCTTGGTACCGTAAGAATACGCCACGGCGGACAACGCGGGTTCACCCAACGCCCGGCGAATAGCGTCCAGATCGTTAACGGCTTCATGGGTGCCCATATGCTGCACCACGTCGGCCCCTGTCTGCTTGATGCAGGCCGCCACCATATCTCGTGCCTGTTGCTCTGCGCCAGGGATATCGTTTTCATCGGGTGACGGTGTTTCCTCGCTAGCTGTCAGTTGACAGGAAATCTTGGGTGTCGATTGCCCCACACCGCGGGGATCATAACCAATGATGTCGTAAGATTTTTGCAACCGCCAGGCGGGCCCCTGCTCGGCAATTTGTGGATTGATCCCTGGCGAGCCAGGTCCATCTGCGATAATCACCACGCTGCCTTTTTTTGGGCCTACCGCAGGTAACCGCGTGAGAGCCAGCCGAACGGTTTGTGCTGCATTCTGGCCACTCAGTGGCGCTTCAACATAGCCACATTGTAAACCGGCCGGAGGCGGCCCATCGCTGAACCAGTGCTGAAAGGCGGTACTGTTGCAGGGTTGCCATTGAATGGTACCTGGTGCAGTGCCGGATGTTTTGACCAAAGGCTTGGCATAGGCCGGCAGTTGGACCGCAACGGCGAGCAAAAACAGAACACGAAACGCAGACATGACGAGTCCTTTCAGCAAACGGTTACTCGGTATTTTAACGCCGCTACATTAAACCGCCTACCAACGGATTATGGAAGGGCTATTAAGCTGTTTGGCAGGATCTGTATACCAACCGGCAGAAAATATTCATTGAAAAGAACGCATGTGAAGGAGAGTAACACCGGAACCGCCGCGAGTAGCGGCGGCTCCGAGGTTTCGAGAAGGCCAAGCCATTTTTAGCGACAGTAATGGCGTAGAACAGCTCCCTCAAAACCTTTTAGGACATTTCTATCAGAAACGATAGCCAGCGCCAACGGTCCAGGTACCGACTTTAAAGTCACCCAACTTTGAATACTCGTAGTGAGCATCAAGAGCAATATTAGGGGTTACGTTAAACTGTAAGCCAGCACCGTAAGCGACGCTGGTCTTGCTTTCGTCGGTGTTAGAAGAGTAACCCCGCATAGAGACATTGGATGTCGCCTTGCCGTGGCCAAAACCGATTAAACCGTAGGCGCTGATATAGTCATTAAAGCGATAGGCTGGGCCTGCAGTCAGTGAGTAATATTTTAAATCACCATCACCCACTTTGTTACTGCCATAATAGAAATCATACGACTGCGTAGTGTAGGTGAATGAAGTAATAAATCCTAAATTGCTATCAATTTCATAGCGATACTTGAGATTGAAACCCTTAGGATTCTCATTCAGGTTGTTACCATCAACCTTCACATGGCTTTGAGCGTAACCTAAAGAAATGGTGCTTTCACCCGCAGCCTGAGCACCGAATGACAATGCCATTGCGCCAGCCAGAAGTACTGATAAATATGTTTTTTGCATGTTAATCTCTTAATCCATGAGTAAATAAAATTCGCTCTGCAATAAAATAATGTGCTATTTGAGCGAATTCTGAATTTAACCATGAAGTTTGTGGGATGTCTCGCTCTACTTCACATAAACATCAATTTCTCTGCAGAAAAATTTATAGCAATAGGCGAGCCAGCTTGTTTTCAGGCAACCTGAACATTATTTATCTTGGTTGCTGGAAATTTCTTGTACAGCCGTTCAGTTTGCCCCCCTTCACACCCTGGCAAGTGCCATCCGCAGAACAACCCCCGTGATCTGTAATGTTTAGTTTTTAAACGACCTATCACAGTCATAGGTTAATAAACTTAATACTATCAACTACGATTACTCTAAGGCCGTAGGACGTTGTTGTTCCAGGCCTGGCTGATAACCCATTGAGGGATATCATTTTACGTAAACTGTTAAAGCCGTACGCCACAAGGCTAAGAAAGGTTGATTATGGCACGCACTACCCCCATCGAACGCTACCGCAATATCGGCATCTCGGCGCACATTGATGCCGGAAAAACCACGACGACCGAGCGGATTCTGTTTTACACCGGGGTCAGTCACAAGCTGGGCGAAGTCCACGACGGCGCCGCTACCATGGACTGGATGGCGCAGGAACAGGAGCGTGGGATCACTATTACCTCCGCCGCCACCACCTGCTTCTGGAACGGCATGGAGCATAATTATCCTCAGCACCGGATCAATATCATCGATACCCCTGGGCACGTCGATTTCACCATTGAGGTGGAACGCTCAATGCGCGTGTTGGACGGTGCCATAATGGTGTATGACTCGGTTGGCGGCGTGCAACCGCAGTCTGAAACCGTGTGGCGTCAGGCTAATAAGTACAAGGTGCCGCGGTTGGCCTTCGTCAACAAAATGGACCGCACCGGGGCGGACTTTTTCCGCGTGCGCAATATGATGATCGAGCGCCTGAAAGCCAATCCGGTGCCGGTGGTGATCCCCATCGGCGCTGAAGACCATTTTGCCGGCGTAGTGGATTTGATCCGCATGCAGGCCATCTTCTGGGATGAAGCGACTCAGGGTATGACCTACCGCTTCGAGGCGATCCCAGTAGAAATGCTCGATCAGGCCCAAGAGTGGCGCGACAAGATGATTGAAGCGGCGGCGGAAGGCTCTGAAGCACTGATGGACAAGTACCTCAATCAGGTCGAATTAACCAATGAGGAGATCGTCCAGGGGTTGCGCGCCCGCACCGTTGCCGGTGAGATCCAGCCAATGCTGTGCGGTTCGGCATTCCGTAACAAAGGGATTCAGCGCATGTTGGACGCGGTGATCGAACTGATGCCCTCTCCGCTGGATGTACCGCCGATGGAAGGCCATGATGAACGCGATAACATTATCACCCGCAAGGCCGATGATAATGAAAAATTCTCGGCGCTGGCATTCAAGCTGATGACCGACCCGTTTGTTGGCCAATTGACTTTCGTGCGCGTCTATTCCGGCATTCTGGCCAAAGGCGATAGCGTCTATAACCCGGTAAAAGGCAAAAAAGAGCGTATTGGCCGTATCGTGCAGATGCACGCCAACGATCGTAAAGAAGTCGATGAGCTGCACGCCGGGGATATTGCCGCCTGCGTGGGCCTGAAGGATGTGACCACCGGCGATACGCTATGCGACCCCAATGCCATTATCACGCTGGAACGTATGGTGTTCCCGGAGCCGGTTATCGCGCAGGCCATCGAGCCAAAAACCAAGGCCGACCAGGAGAAAATGGGGATTGCGCTGCAACGCCTGACTTCGGAAGATCCTTCGCTGCGCGTACGTACCGATGAAGACTCGGGCCAGACCATCATTTACGGCATGGGTGAATTGCACCTGGAGATCATAGTTGACCGGATGCGGCGCGAGTTCGGCGTTGAAACCAATACCGGTAAACCGCAGGTCTC
The DNA here is from genome assembly GCF_016428815.1 of Serratia sp. ASV30. NCBI lineage: Bacteria > Pseudomonadati > Pseudomonadota > Gammaproteobacteria > Enterobacterales > Yersiniaceae > Serratia > Serratia sp. ASV30. Next base: position 4,521 of record NZ_JAELTL010000036.1, read on the forward strand.
TTACCGCGAAACCATCCGTCAGAAAGTGACCGACGTAGAAGGCAAATTTGTACGTCAGTCCGGTGGTAAAGGCCAATACGGCCACGTGGTGTTGACGGTGGAGCCCAATGAACCCGGTAAAGGCTTTGAGTTTTTTGATGAAATCAAAGGTGGCGTGATCCCCGGTGAATATATTCCAGCAGTCAAAAAAGGCATTCTGGAGGCGCTCAATAATGGCGTGCTGGCGGGTTATCAGATGGTCGATGTCAAAGTGCATCTGACCTTCGGTTCCTACCACGATGTGGATTCCTCCGAGCAGGCTTTCCGTATGGCGGCTATCTTTGGGTTTAAAGAGGCCTGTCGCCTGGCCAGTCCGGTGATCCTGGAGCCAATCATGGCGGTAGAGGTGGAAACGCCGGAGGATTACGCCGGAAACGTGATGGGCGATCTGTCGTCACGACGCGGTATGGTGCAAGGGATGGAGGATATCCCCGGTGGCGGAGGCAAAGAGATCCATGCCAAGGTCCCGCTGTCTGAGATGTTCGGCTATTCCACCACCCTGCGCTCCATGTCGCAAGGCCGTGCCACCTACACCATGGAGTTCAGCCATTACGCAGAGGCTCCGCGCAATGTGGCCGAAGAGATTATCCACCACAGTAAACGTTAATCGATAACGGCTACGGGGAAACCCGTAGCCTCATCTTTTGACGAATGCAGCATACGCTTTAACGTGTCTCCTCTAACGCAACCACCTTCGGTTCCAACTTGATGCGCATGGCGTAAATCACCCCAACCGTCAGGCAGGCAATACCGCATAGCGTCAGCAGGGGTGGCCAGCTATGGCGCAGCATAAAGGTATAGGCCAATCCAGCCAGGATCTCGAATACGATCAGCGGCCCAAGCAGCACCGTCGGTAAACGCTGACTCGCCTCGTTCCAACACAACGTACCTAGCCAGGAACACAAGACGCCAATAGCAATCATCAACGGGATAAACACCTGCGGTCTCGGGCCAAACGGCAGCGCGAACTGCGGCTGTGTCAGCGCCAATTGGCCGCAAACCAGCACATAACCCACCAACGCCAAAGGTAAAGTCACAATCCCCTGCGCCGTGGCCCAGGTTGTGGGCCGTTTATCCGGGTTATCGCGTAGCCAACGCGCGTTACGCAGAGGGAACCAGGTCCAACACGCCACCGCTAAGAGTGCCAATCCCAGGCCGCTGGTATAACGCCAGACATCAATAGGCTCGCTATTGCCTTGCAGTTCCGCAACGTTGACCAGCACCAGCCCGAGGGCAATCACCAGCAAGGCCGGGGTTAATTTTCGCCAGGAGAGACGGCCGTCGTGATGGCCGTAAAACAGATTGGCAGCGACCGATATCACTACCGGTAGCGTGCCGATAATCATGGTCGATACAGGCGCTCCGGTACGTTGGATCGCACTGGCCAGGCACAGGTAATACAGCAGATTGCCAATCGCGGTCAGTTTTAACGCCTCTAGCCAATCTTTAGCCAGCAGCTGACGCAGGCGGCGGCGATCCAGCCAGGCCAGCGGCAGCACGACAAGCCCAAAAGCCAGATAGCGCCCGGTGGATTGCAACGCGGCTGGATAGTCCGGCACCAATACCGGGCCAATAAATATCAGCCCCCACATCAACCCGGCAATCAGGGCAAACATCACACCGACAAACATAGTGACTCCATCATCAACAGCCATTCTCAAGTGGCTTAAGGATAGAGGGACGTGGGGGCAGAATATTGTACCAGGTTGCTGTTTTTTGATTGATAGCAACGTTGGCCAATCTGAAGGGGCCGAGCAGTATCGACCCTGACCAAGTTAAATAGATAACCCCGCCGTAAACGGCGGGAAACGATCATATTGCTAACTCATCAACCACTTCAGCTACGCTTTTAACATCCCGAATGCTACCGATGCCGGTGCCAAGCGAGATATAGCCGTCATCCGTATTTCCTTCGAGCATGCCTATACGCAAACCGCGTAATCCACCCATCGTTTTTCCAAGTTCTTCGTTACTGGCTCCTGCCTTATCCATTTGCACCAGCTTTTGTGCCAGCTTGCCGGGCAATGAGCGATAGTAATCTGGCATGGTACGGAAAAGCAGCATATCCAGACCATCCGAATCAATGATTTTGTCTTTCACCGATTGTGGTACACGGCTTTCTTCCGTACTGATAAAAATAGAGCCGGCAAAAACTCCGCTTGCCCCAAGGGCGTGGGCTGCTCTGGCGGTGCGACTATCGGTGATCCCCCCTGCGGCCAGCACGGGTACATTTTGTACGGCATCGGCAATAAGCGGTACAATTGAAAATGTTCCCAGAGCCTTACCTGGCAAGGTTCCTCCTTCGTCAAAACCGGTGGCGACAATAATATCTGCCCCTGCAGCTTCGGCAAGACGGGTATTTTCAGGGGTTGGATTAATGTCGCGGTAGATAATACTGATGCCCGCGTTTTTCAGTTCGTCAAACAGAGCGGGGATCACCGCGCCTTCACCATAGCCTGTATAAACCACAACTTTCACCCCTTCTTCTTTTATCACCTGCATGATGGATGGAGTCCATACGTCGTTCTCAGGCGTCGGGATCAGATTGACGCCAAAAGGTTTTTCGGTAAGCATTTTGGTTTTACGGATTTCTTCTCGCATTTTCTCGGCAGTTTCTTCCGGCGTGGAAACTTCGGTTTCTGCCGTCAAGCCTGCATTTGGCCCCAGGACACCAAGGCCCCCGGCGTTGCTGACAGCAGCGACCAAACGGGCATCGGTTAACCAGGATAACGGTCCCTGGATGACAGGCTTTTCTATGCCCAGAATCTGACAAATACGGTTATTTTGCATGGCGGAATATCCTTAATAAATGGGTTCTGGCGACCTGATAAGGCTGCCTTAAAGCGTTCCTACGTTTCAAAATGGTGCTACGGAGCAGCTCAGCTTTCGAAGTGAGAAGAGTGTAGATCGCGATATTGTTTAGAAAAATACCAAAAACACTTCATCACTATTATTAAATAAGTAACAATAGGGCTATTCGGGTACTGCTTAACAACGTGTCCCCCTCGCCTAAAAATAAGTACGCTATGCAAATTAATCTTTTTGAATCTATTAAAATTTTCATTGAAATTGTCGAATCTGGCAGCTTTACTCAGGCGGCGGAAAATCTGCAAATCCATCGCCCCGCAGTCACCAAAGCCGTGCAGCAACTTGAGCAACACTGCGGCATTCGTTTAATGCAGCGAACGACGCGGCGGATTAATCTGACGCCTGATGGGGAGGAGTTTTATCGCCGCAGCAAACCCTTGCTGGCCCAAACGGATGAGTTGCTGGAGTCGTTTGGCCCCGATTGTGCTTTACGCGGACAACTGCGTGTGGATATGCCAATCGCTTTTGCGGTTTCACTGGTCGTGCCCAATCTGCCTGTTTTTTATCGTGAGCACCCTGATATCGAAATCATTCTGAGCAGCTCTGACCGTCGTCAGGATATGCTGCGCGACGGTCTGGACTGTGTATTGCGGATGGGGGAACTGGACGACGGCGACTACATCGCACGACCTATGGGCAACATTAAAATGACGACTTGCGCCAGTCCTGCTTATCTTGCAGTACATGGCACGCCAAAAAATCTTGATGAATTGCAGCAACATCAGGCCGTCAACTGGATTAACAGCAGCAGTAGGCAAATTATTCCGTGGACGTTCGAAACACCGTCGGGAGCAGTAGAAGTTAACCTTCCGGGTAAGCTTGTTCTGGATAACTCTGAAACCTATATTGCCGCGGGGCTTGCCGGGTTGGGGATGCTTCAGGGCATGAATCTTTTTTTACAACCTTATCTCGAAAGCGGCCTCCTGGTAGAAATAATGCCAGACTATCCCGCCCCATCTCGAAAGTTGTCTCTGCTTTATCCGCACCGTCATCTCTCCCGCAAAGTGCGGGTATTTGCCGAGTGGTTAGACAACTTACTGTAGGTGTCCTGGCACCTGTAGCGGAATGAAGAACAGCAATAACCTGACAGCTTGCCCGCCCATAATGTCTCCATTCTGAGCAGGCGATTGGAACAAAATCTCAGCTGAAGAAACGCTCAGAGGATTCAGTGATCCGATCGATTAAACGATGCTGGCGCAAGGCATCTTCAAACGTAGTTGCTTCACTGGAGCCCCTCGCTTTGTCCCGGGCATAGGCCGCGTAGAGATAGGCCACATCCTGTGAACTGGCATCAAGATGAGAAACGGGTAAAAACGCATATTCTGCGGGGACAGCCAGAGGTTCAAATGTCTCAACACCATTGCGCATTATCGCTATCGCGTTATCATCTTTATTCTCAAAACCACGCGCATTAGTAATACGCAGCACGCCTTCAGTGCCGGTGATATCAATCTGCAGGCCGGTACGATGTTTCTGGCCCCCCTCAAGCTGCACCGAGAACAGCCCACCGTTGGTAAGTGTCCCGATAACCATCACTTCATTCGGGCTGGTATAAGGCACTTTCTCACCGGTTTCCGCAATCGTGGTGACAGGAAACTGGTTTTCAGTAATTGCCGTCAGTTTTTGCGGGAAACCCACACCGTGGAACAACATATCGTGGAAGTGGCCGCCGTATATCGACAGTATTTCGGTGAAGTTAGCCGCATCCAGCGCCCATTTTGCAAACGCCGGCATGACCTCACCAAAAGCATCGACACCTACGGACATGCGTACCGCACGGATTTTACCGACGCAGTTTTGTTTTATCAGGTCGTGCCAGAAACGCGAGCTGGGAGAAAAGCGACGCTGAAGGCCAACAATATGTTTAACCCCCTTTTCACGCGCCAGCGCCAGAATCTCTTCTGATTCTGCTGTGGTGGTGGAAAGAGGCCATTCGCTGTAGACATCCTTTCCTGCCTCAATGACCGCTTTCGCCAGGCGGCCATGTTCAGGCGTCGGTGCCAACACCACAACCAGATCTACATCAGGATTGGCCAGCAGTTCTTCCGGGCTACCATAGGCCTGGCCGATGCCGAACTGAGCGGCATATTTCTCAACCTTTTCTTTATTACGCCCGGCCAGCGCCGTAATCTCAAAATCTTCCAGCGACTGAAGGGCCGGAATATGGCCATACCTTGCCCAACCGCCTGTGCCAATGATGCCTACGCGAATTTTGTTGCTCATGATGTTTCTCCTGTGTCTGTCTATCAGAACTCTGGGACGGTCTGAGTAAGCCGTCCGTTGGGTCGTGTTATGACGGTAATAATAAGCGGATATCCGCTTGCCATTGATGGGGCTGGCTGGCATAACACAAGTGACATATTTGTCAGCAATGATGGGCAGAAACAAATGATGGAAAAAATGACCGGGCTGGAGGTGTTCATACACGTGGCACAGACGAGAAGCTTCGTCGCCACCGGGCGGGTAAAAGGTATTTCATCATCCGCGGTCAGCAAGAGCATATCGAGGCTGGAAGAGCGCCTGGGCGTACGCCTTTTCCAGAGAAGTACACGCTCGGTGCGTCTGACATCTGAGGGCGAGGTTTTCCTGGAACGGTGTCACCGAATTTTCAGCGAAATTCAGGCCGCAGAAGATGAGATTTCAGCCATGACCGGGCAACCTCGCGGAAGGCTCCGTGTTGGACTGCCGCTAGCAGGGGGATTGATGTTGCCGATGATTGCGCAATTTATGGAGCGTCATCCGCAGATTGAGCTGGATCTCGATTTTTCAGACAGATTATCTGATGTCATTGAGGACGGGATGGACGTTGTGATACGAGGGGGAGAACTGAGCGATTCCAGGTTGATATCACGTCGTCTGGGTTCATTCAGACTCTGTATTGTGGGTTCTGCTGAGTACTTCGAGCGTAATGGAACTCCATCCAGTCCGGATGAACTGTCCGAGCATGCCTGCCTTCACTATCGCTTCCCCAGTTCAGGGAAAGTTGCACAGTGGCCGTTTCAGCATGTAGCGGCAAGAAGTAGCGGAAAGGTCGCTCCCTTGACACTTGTCTGCAGCAGCCTCGACGTTCTGTTGTTTATGGTAAAAGAGGGTCGTGGTGTCGCCTGCTTGCCGGATTATTCGGTAAAAGATGAGCTTGCCACCGGGGAACTGAAGACGGTGCTGGACAGCTTTATGGCTCCCGTAACGACCACTTTTCACATGCTCTGGCCCAGTACCCGCCAAATGACGCCAAAGGTACGCGTTTTTGTGGATTACATGGCGGATATTTTTGACAACTTCATGGTCCCCTCCAGGAGATAAGCCGCAGAACATAGTGTAAAAATACCGTTGGCAGCGTGCTGATATTCCGATTGCCAAGTGGACCCTTAACGCATCACCTGCTTTTGGTAGCGCGCAGGCGTGACACCGTAACGATTAACCAGCGCTTTGGTGAGATGTGCCTGATCGGTTAACCCCACAGCTACGGCCACCTGGGCCGCAGGTATTCCCCGCCCGAGCATCTGCTTGGCCTTTTCGAGCCGGATCGCCATCAGCATCTGATGTGGGGTGACATGGAATTGCGCTTTGAATTTACGTTGGAAATGATACGGGCTGAGTGAGACCAACGCTGCCAGATCGCTCAATGTGATCGGTGAAGCGAAGTTATCCCGCAGATACTCCTTCACTATCACCATACGATGAGCGGCTTCATTCTGCTGCGGCTGAGCAATACGCACGTGAGGACGGAAAACATCAACGATGGACAGCAGCAGGCTATCGAGCGCCAGCGTGTCCCGGGTTTGCCATAACGCCGCCAGCGTTTGCGAAAGCCGCTTGGCCGCCGCCGCATCATGGTGGATCACGTCGTGGAACCAGCAGCCCTTCTCACCGGAAATCCGCTCCAGCGCCGCAGGCTCCAGATAGATCATCCGATAGTTCCAACCGCCTGCCGTTTCCGCTTCACCGGTATGCAACTCGTCCGGATTCATCAGCACCAAGGCACCCGGCGCGGCTAAATGTTCTGCCCCGCGGTAGCGAAAACGCTCCGCACCGGCTTCCACCGTGCCGATGCCAAACGCATCATGGGCGTGTGGTTCAAACGCATAGCGATCGATATGGGCCTGATAAAGCTCCACGCCCGGCAACTGCGGCAAATGCCGGAACTGGGCGCGATCTTTCTCAAACGGAAACTGTTCTGGCACACCTTGCACTTCCCTGGCTCCTTTTATCTTTTAGGGCGGATTTAAACCGGTACGCGACGGCTGATTTCAACCACCTGATCGCTAGGCAGATAGTAATAATCGGTCACATGCATGCCGTTACGCACCATCAGGGCAAAGAGACTACGCTGCCACGCCGGCATCGCACCACGGCCTTCACGTTTGACAATGGTTTCGTGCCCCAGATAGTAGGTTACGTCGTTGAGATTGAAACCGCACTGCTGCGCTTCCAGATGACGTAACAGCTGAGGAATGTTTGGCCGCTCCATAAAACCATAATGAGCGACGCCACGCCAGAAGTCGGGGGCCAGTTCGGTCATGGTTAACCGCTCTTCGTCGGCCACTCGCGGTACGTTTTGCACCACGATATTCAACGCCAGCAGGTCGGTATGCAATGAACCATTGCGTTTCACGTGCCATTTCATTACCGGCGGCGTCCCTCCTTGGGAGCGCGTCAGGAAAATCGCCGTGCCCGGTACCCGAGGGATAGCCTTTTGTTCAATTTCCGTCATAAAGGTGGTCACCGGCACCACTTTTTCGTCCAGGGTTTGCGAGGCGGACACCACGCCGCGGTGCCAAATCAGCATCACGGCATACACCGCAGCCGCCAGTAACAGCGGCATATAACCACCTTCCAACACCTTACTCATGTTGGCAACCAGGAAACTGAGATCGACGACGAAAAAGCCTCCTGCCACCATCAGGCTGGTCACCAGGCTCCATTGCCACACTTCGCGCATGGCGACAAACAACAGCCCCGTAGTCATGATCATGGTCAGGGAAACGGCGATCCCGTAAGCCGCCGCCAGATTATCAGAGGATTTGAAAAACACCGCCAGGAACACCGTTACCGCCATCAATAGCCAGTTGATCGCGCCAATGTAGATCTGCCCGTAGCTCTCTTCGGTGGTTTGTTTAACCCGTAAACGCGGTAACCACCCTAGTTGGATAGCCTGACGCGTCATGGAAAACGCACCGCTGATAATGGCCTGGCTGGCGATAATGGTGGCTAGCGTGGCCAAAATCACCAGTGGGATTTGCAACACCGGTGGGCACAAACGGAAGAAGATGTTCTGTGTCACGTCGGCACCGGACAGGATCAAGGCTGCCTGCCCCGCATAGTTCAGTAGCAGGCTGGGAAACACGATGCCAAACCAGGCCAGCCAGATAGGCTTTTTACCAAAGTGCCCCATATCGGCATACAACGCTTCCGCGCCGGTCACACAGAGAAATACCCCGCCTAGCACCAGGAAGCTGACCATCCCGTTAGAAAACAGAAACTCAAAGCCATACACCGGGTTGATCGCCATCAACACCGCCGGGTATTGGATAATGCCCCAAATTCCCAGCGCCGCAATCACCGCGAACCACAGCGCCATAATCGGCCCGAACACTTTACCGATGCGGGCCGTGCCCAGCGCCTGAATGGCAAACAGACTCACCAGGATCGCCACGGTTGCGGGCAGGATATAAGGCTTGGACTGCGGCAGGACGATATTCAACCCTTCCAGCGCGGAAAGCACCGAAATCGCCGGGGTAATGGCCCCATCGCCGTAGATCAGTGCCGCGCCAAACAACCCGGCAAATATCACCACCGGACGAGTGCTCTTTTTGCTGACCAACAACGACATCAGCGCCAGAATACCGCCTTCACCGTTGTTATCGATGCGCATGGCAAAAGTGGCGTATTTAACCGAGGTTACGATCACCAAGGTCCAGAAAATGAGCGACAGCAACCCGAGGATCACCGCCGGTGTTGGTGCATCCCCAGACAGAAACAGCACGGTTTTCAAGGTATACAGCGGGCTGGTACCAATATCGCCAAATACTACGCCCAGTGCGCCACCTGCCATCAGCGTCAAGCTGCTCTTGTTACTACCTTCGGCGGACATTGCATCTTCCTTAACTATTTGATCGTACAAGGTGAGTCTTATGTAACAAGGATAGTGCAAAACCACATAAACAGGTCTATTGTCCCGCCTTCCCTGGCGGACTGCAAATTAAGACAAAGCCTCCAGCGCAGTAAATAGAGCCAGGGCCGCCGGGGTCAACCCAGTCATATGCATGCAAGCGTGCACCATCCCAGGCAAACGCTGGCAATTTACGTTAACGCCGGCATCTTGTAATCTCTGCGCATAGCGTTCACCTTCATCCCGCAGCGGATCGTATTCGCACACCAGGATCGTCGCTGGTGGTAAACCTGTCAGCGTTGGCGCATACCAAGGAGAAGCGTAAGGCTCCCGAGAGTCGGTATCCTGCCCAAGGTAGTTTGCCCAGCACCAACCCATGATCTCCTGCGTCAAGTAGTAACCTTCACCATAAGCGGCAAAGCTTGGCGTCGCCATCCCGCTATCCAATGCAGGGTAAAGCAGGTATTGATGTTCTACTGTTGGCCCTGACCGATCTCTAGCCATCAGAGCGGCCGCTGCCGCCAGGTTCCCTCCCGCACTATCCCCGCCAAGCGCAATTCGCAGAGGGTCAATGCCGATGTGCGCTGCTTGTTCCGAGGCCCAACATAGCACCTGATAAACGTCATGCAACGGCGTCGGGAAAGGATATTCCGGTGCCAGGCGATAGTCGACAGACAGGATCACTCGCCCAGTGGCATTGGCCAACGCGCGGCAAGGCCCATCGTAAACGTCAAGCGAGCCCAGACACCATCCGCCGCCGTGTGCGAACACCATCGCCGGAAGCGGCATATTCTCCAGTGCATTTAGGGGAACATAACCGCGCACGGGAATAGTTTGCCCACCGTCAACCAGGATATGGAACTCAATTATTTTCTGGACGGGCTGGGGTGCACCCTGCAAGCGCTGTAACTCAACTGCCGTCTGCGCACGTAGCTCCTCCAATGAGGATGATGCGGGCGCATCGTCCTGTTGCTGCAAAAATAGCGCGATTTGCTTATCCAACGGCATGGGCTTTACCCTCCTGTAAAAAAGGCAGGATCAGGGCGATAAATTCCTCATGGCACTCCTCGGTAATGAAATGCCCACAGCCAGGCACCACCTCCCCTTGGAGTTGACGAGCCTTGCCCTGCAAGGTAAGGAATGGCGCATCGCGGGTAGCATGCTCTGCGCCAATCGTCATTACTGGCATCGTTAGGGGCGTTTTAGCCCGTTGTTGGTTTTGTCGAATGGTCTCCGGTATGGCCCGATAATAATCAAAACCGGCCCGCAAGCTACCAGGCACCGAGTAAGCCGCGATATAGGTTTCTGCGGCAACTCGATCGCGTCGGTAAGACCAGCGGTGGAAAATGTACCCCAGATACTCAGCCTCTCGGCCGGTGGTCAAGGCTTCGGGCAGGTCGGTTAGCTGGTTAAACATAAAATGCCACAGGAAGATGTTGTCCTCGGCGGGAACAAAGATCGGCGGTGCCTCTGCCAAGCCGGGGATCACCGCTTCGGTCAGCACCAGTCTGCTAACCGCATGAGGGTAATCGCTTGCCAACGCATAACCCAACCACATGCCAATATCATGGCCGATCACCGCATAGCGCTGATGTCCCAGTTGCGCCATGACCTGATGGAGTTTTTCGGCAACGCTGCCGGTGTCATAACCGCCGAGGGGTTTGTCCGAGTCTCCTATACCAGGAGGATCTACAGCAATAGCCTGAAAGCCCGCATTAGCTAACGCCTGCATAACGTAACGCCAGGTGTACCAGGTTTGTGGCCAGCCAGGGATCAGCAGCACCGGTTGCCCACTTCCGGCCATGGCGCAGTGAATACGGTGGCCGTTGATTTTAATATAGATGTGTTCGGCCTCAAGCCCATTGGATAATGGCCCGTGAGTCAGCATAGTCATAAGGTGCTCCGGAGGTTAGCGAATGCCCAGCAAGGCGTTGATTTGTTGTTGGTTGACCGGCGCACCGGCAAAGTCATCGAACACTTTATCCGTGACAGGAATAATATGGTTGCGGATAAACGCAGCTCCCTCTTCCGCCCCGGTTTGCGGATGCTTCAGGCAGCATTCCCATTCGAGCGTGGCCCAACCGGCATAATCGTACTGCGTCAGCTTGGAGAAGATGCCTTTAAAGTCGACCTGCCCATCCCCTAATGAACGGAACCGCCCCGCCCGATCCGCCCAGGACTGATAGCCGCCATAAATCCCCTGCCGACCACTTGGATTGAACTCCGCGTCCTTAACGTGAAACATACGGATATGATCTTTATAGATATCAATAAATTCCAGATAGTTGAGCTGTTGCAGCACGAAATGGCTGGGATCGAACAGCATTTGGCAGCGTGGATGAGCCGCAACGCGTTGATGGAACATTTCAAAGGTAATGCCATCATGCAGATCTTCGCTGGGGTGGATCTCATAGCACAGGTTGATGCCCTGCTCATCACAGGCGTCGAGCACGGGTAACCACCGTTTGGCCAGCTCATCGAAGGCCGTTTCAATCAGCCCTGCTGGCCGTTGCGGAAATGGAAACAGATAGGGCCAAGCCAACGAACCGGAGAAGGTGCCCATTTCAGTCAGACCTAAGCGTGCAGAAGCTTTTGCCGCCAGCAGCAGGTTTTCTTTGGCCCAAAGCGTTCGCCCTTGCGGATCGCCACGCAGCCCCTCCGGTACAAAGCTATCGCATAGCGCATCGTAGGCTGGATGCACCGCCATCAGTTGCCCGAAAATATGCGTGGTCAATTCGCTGACCACCAGGCCGTGCTGCGCCAGCATGCCAGTGATGTCATCGCAATAACTTTGACTTTCCGCCGCCGTTTTCACATCAAACAAACGACTATCCCACGCGGGGATCTGCAAAGCTTTAAAGCCGGTCTCTTTTGCCCAGGCGGCAATCGTCGGCAGGCTGTTGAACGGAGGAGCTGCATCACTAAATTGGGCAAGGTGCAGGCTGGGGCCTTTGATCGTTTTCATCGTCTTTCCTATTGTTTGTCGATTGACAAACAATAGGCTTAAATCCAATTATCGGCAAGAGGATTTTGAAATTCGTTGGCGTTATCCGCCATTTAAGCGATCCTGTAGCCCGCAGCAAAATCACCGGAGAAGATGACAATGGCAGGCAGACCCAGAGAGTTCGACCGTGAACAGGCCCTATTGCAAGCACGGAACCTTTTTTGGAGACAGGGATTTGAAGGCACCTCGATGTCCGACCTGGTGGCCGAACTGGGCATTGCCTCGGCGCGGATCTACAAGGCCTTTGGTTCGAAAGAGCTATTGTTTCGTGAAGCAATAGCACACTACGAAGCCCACGAAGGCGGCTTTGCCGAGCGTGCGTTCGAAGAAAAAGCCAGTGTGCGTGAAGCCATCAAACAGATGCTGAACGACGCGGTTGCCCTCTACAGCCACGGTGAACTTCCCCAAGGATGCATGGTGGTTTCATCTGCGGTCAGCGTCAGTGAAGAAAATCAGGGCGTCAGGCGCTGGTTGATGGAACACCGCCAACAGCGCACCCAAGGCATTATCGACAGATTACAGGCTGCGATTCAGGCTGGTGAACTGCCCGCCAACACCGATGCAGAGAGCCTTGGCGATTATTTTGCGGCGTTCCTGCATGGCTTGTCCGTTCAGGCTCGGGATGGCGTGAGCCGTGCCCGGCTGGAAAAAGCGGTGAATGTCGCCCTTACTATGCTCGATCGGTCTCCGGCGTAAACGCCTTACCCACACTTTTATTGTGACAAGGTTAAAAAATATTCAACAAACCGGTTGAGTATTGACGTTGACGTTCTATATTTAACCATATGGTTAAATTATCTTCCTCACCGCTGGACGCCATTTTCCACGCACTGGCCGACCCGACAAGGCGCGCCATCTTGCGCACATTGGCCGAAGGCGAACACAGCATCGGTGAATTGGCTGCGCCGTTCGAGATGTCGTTTGCCGGAGCTTCCAAGCATATCAAAGCGCTGGAGCTTGCCGGGCTGGTGCAACGCACCGTGCAGGGAAGAAACCATATCTGCCGGCTCGCTCCCGAGCCGATGGTGCAGGCCATGCAGTGGCTGCAAACCTACGAACATTTCTGGAATGAGCGGCTGGACGCGCTAGAACAAGCGCTGTTGCAGGCCGACTCGCATCCTCCGACGGAGTGAACCCATGAACGACTACGGTATGATTATTGAAACCGGTACGCTGCGGATCCAGCGGCTGCTGCCCGGCCCGCTCAAACGCGTCTGGGCCTACCTGATCGAATCCGATAAACGTGCCAGCTGGCTGGCCGCCGGTGAGATGCCCATGCAGGTCGGGGCCAAGATCGAGCTACTGTTCTGCAATGCCGATTTGGCCGGCAAGGATGAAAAACCGCCGGCAAAATACAAATCCTGCGCCGGTAAAATCGCCCAAATGGGTCATATCACCTGCATTCTGCCACCGCGCCTGGTGAGCTTTACCTGGGCAGAAACAGGGGAAGCCCGCCCTTCTGAAGTCACTATTGAACTGACCGAGCAAGAGGATAAGGTGCTGTTGACTCTTACCCATCGCCGCCTGGCCAACCGCGATACCCTGCTCAGCGTTGCCAGCGGCTGGCATACTCATCTGGATCTGCTGGCCGATCGCCTGTTGGAGCGGACACCAAGCCCATTCTGGGCCTCAATGAGCCGGTTGGAAGACGAGTACCGGGCCAAACTGTAAGCCAGCGGGATGAGGATCGCGGTTCTCATCCCCGTTACCGCTTAAAACTGGAAGATGAGAATTTAAAACTCCGACCTGGTGACTGGCGTATAATGCGTTGCACCAATATGATGCCCTTGAAACATGGAGTTACGATGCGTCAACGTATTATTGTTTGCCCGTTAATTGAAAACGATAACGCCTATCTGCTGTGCAAAATGGCGGCCCATAAAGGGGTGTTCCCCGGTCAATGGGCGCTATCCGGCGGCGGGACCGAACCAGGGGAAACCATCGAGCAGGCGTTGCGTCGTGAAGTAAGTGAAGAACTGGGTAGTGATTTGGTGCTGGACCGCATTCAACCCTGGACGTTTCGCGATGACGTGCGGGTAAAGACCTACGAAGACGGCAGCAAAGAGCAAATCTATATGATTTACCTGATTTTTGATTGCCATGCCGCCAACCGCACCATCACGCTGAATGATGAGTTTGAAGACTATGCCTGGGTGCGGAAGGAAGAACTGGCCAGCTACGATCTGAACGAAGCGACCCGATTCACGTTGCGCCAGCGTGGGTTGTTGGAGTAGTGATGCCCCTCACCCTAACCCTCTCCCACAGGGAGAGGGAACCGATCGAGTTCGTTGAATGTCTTGAGTAAAACCTTGCCTTTCTTGTTTTTATTCCCTACTTTTCGAAGCAGCACAACCTCATCAAAAAAGCCGTGCAGCTCCCTCGCCCTACGGGAGAGGGTTGGGGTGAGGGGCAATCGAGGACGGATTAGCCTGCAATTGCCCCGGTTCTTCAAATCCCCCCTAACCCGATAAACAGCCCGGCAATGGTGGCGCTCATCAGGTTGGACAGCGTCGCCGCCAACAGCGCCCGGAACCCTAACTGGGCAATTTCCGAGGCCCTTTCCGGCACCACCGCACTGAATGCCCCCACTACCACGGCAATCGAGCCAAAATTGGCAAAACCGCACAGTGCGAACGAAATCACCGCGATGGTTTTCGGATCGAGTAACATCGCGCTTTCTTTCAGGTAAGGAGAGAAGCTGAGGTAGGCAACAAACTCGTTAATTGCCAGTTTCTGGCCAATCAGTCCCCCTGCCAGATCGGCATGTTCCCAGCTCACGCCCATGATGTAGGCTAACGGAGCAAACAGATAGCCCAGCAGGCTTTGCAGGCTGACGCTTTCAACACCAAACAGGCCACCCACGCCGCCGATAATGCCGTTGATCAACGCGATCAGCGCGACGAAGGCCATCACTACCGTGGCAACCCCCACCGCAATTTTCAGCCCCAACATCGCACCGTTAGCCGCCGCTTCGATAATGCTGGCGGGCCGTTTATCACTGAATGACATTTCGCTGAACTCAACGCGGGAAGGCTCCGTCGCCGGGCTGAGCAAACGGGCAAACAGGATCCCCCCTGGGATAGCCATCAGCGAGGCCGCCAGCAGATACTCAATGGGGATGCCCAAACCGGCATAACCGACCAGCATCGAACCGGCAATCGAGGCCATGCCGCTACAGATCACCGTGAACAGTTCATTGCGGTTCATGTTTTTAACAAACGGCTTCAACACCGCAGGTAACTCATTTTGCCCCAGGAAAATGGTGGTGACAGCGGCAAAGGACTCCACCTTGCTGATATTCATAAGCCGCTGGAAGACATAGCCAAGGATATTGATCACCCACTTCATTACCCCAAGATAATATAAAATAGAAATCAACGAGGTGATAAAGATGATGGCGGGTAGCACGTGAAAAGCGAACACAAAACCTGCACCATCGAAAAGCTCATTCATTTTCGGCCCTACCAGGCCGCCAAAAATAAATGCGCTCCCCGCATCGCTGTACGAAATCACGCGATTGACACCGCTGGCAATGGCGTTGATTAACCATTTACCTGCGGGGACATACAGCATAATAGCGCCAAGTAATACCTGAAGTAACAATGCCGCACCGACCGTGCGCACACTTATTTTTCTTTTATTGACGGAAAACACAAAGCCGATTAATAACAGGATCGACATACCTGCAAGACTGCGCAACAACTCCATAAGGCCCCCTTCTATTTTGTTTATTTCCTTCTTTACTCGGCAAACGGCAATAGCCTGCCGCCTGCCGAGGCAGAAGTGATTTATCAAGGACAAACGTAGAGTGCTAATTTAAGCGTTAAGCGCAATTTAGCTGATAATGACCCGCGATCTTGGCTGCCAACTCGGCATTATTAAACACCAGCTGAATATTGGCCTGCAGGCTATCGCCACCGGTCAATTCAGCGACTCTGGCCAGCAGGAATGGCGTACTCTCCTTGCCGGACACACCCTGCTCCACGGACTCCTGAACAGCCTGCTCAATGGCCTGGTTGATCTTCTCTTCAGACATGGCGTACTGCTCTGGAATAGGGTTGGCGATCACCATCCCGCCCTGCAAGCCAGCAGCCCATTTGGCGGCCATTGCCCGCGCGATTTCCTGCGGCGTATCCAGGCGCACGCTAACGGAATAAGGGCTGGTACGGCTGAAGAATGCGGGCAGACTATCGGTGCCATAACCCACCAGAGGCACGCCATGGGTTTCCAGGTATTCGGTGGTCAAACCGAGATCCAGGATCGATTTGGCACCGGCACAAATCACCGCCACGTTGGTTTGTGCCAATTCCTGTAAATCAGCCGAAATATCAAACGTCTGCTGTGCACCGCGGTGCACACCGCCAATCCCGCCGGTGGCGAATACGCTGATCCCGGCCAGTTCGGCAATGATCATGGTAGAAGCCACGGTGGTTGCGCCGTTTTTGCCACTGGCAATCACAAACGGCAAATCGCGACGACTCACTTTGGCGACCCGGTGCCCTTCGCGGCCCAACGTTTCTATCTCATCATGGGATAGCCCCGCCTTCATCCGCCCATTGATCACCGCAATGGTCGCTGGCACCGCCCCGTTGGCACGGATCTTTTCCTCTACCTGTAAGGCAGTTTCAACGTTCTGCGGGTAAGGCATGCCGTGGGAAATAATCGTCGACTCCAACGCCACCACCGGCCGATTTTCGGCCAGTGCAAGCGCCACTTCAGGCGCGATATCCAGATATTGATGAGTGATTAGGCTATTTTGCATGATTGTAATTCCAGAAGTTTTTGAACGCTGCCTTGCGACAGATTCGGGTTGTTGGTGAACTCAGAGGCCAGGGTCATTGCCGAACAGCCCTGGGCAAAACGGATACTGTGATCGAGTGGGAAATCCTCCAGCCAGCAACTCACCAGCCCCGCCATCATGGCATCCCCGGCTCCAGTGACATTGACGACCTGAGTCGGCAGCGGTGCCGACCAACCGTGCTGGCCATCCACTTCGCTGAAATACACGCCGTGGCTACCCATACTCAGCGCTAAACGCTGCACGCCTTGCTGGTGGAACCATTGGGCGACTGCCGGTGCATCGCTCGCCTGGGATATTTTCATCCCACTGAGAATTTCTGCCTCAATCCGATTTGGCTTCAACGTATGGATATGCGAGAGCCAGTTTTTGATTTTTGGCGCTTTAAAAGCGGAAACCGTATCGACAAATACCGGTACATTACCGGCATTGCTAAATAACCAGGCCAGCGCGTCTTCGGTCAGGTTGCAGTCCAGCACCAAGACACCACTGTGCTGAATTAAATCCTTGGAATGAGATAACAGCGCCGGGGTCAATTTTTCCAGGATGCGCATATCGTTGATGGCGACCAGCATTTCACCATTGCCATCCAGCAGCGAAACGTAGGTCGAAGTATTTTCACCATGCAACCGATGGCAATTATCCACGTTGACGCCCGCCAATTTCGCCTGTTCCAGCAGCGTAGTGCCGTAGAAATCGTCACCAACCACGGAAACCAGATGGCATTCGGCACCTAATAACGCAATATTCTGCGATATATTTCGGCCAACGCCTCCCGGGGTACACTTTATTTTCCCTGGGTTGGAATCTTCATAAACCAGCTGCGTATTGGCATAACCACAAACATCCATATTGACCGAACCAACGGTGACCACATAGCGGTGTTCGGAGAGAATATAGCCTTTACCTTTAATATAACCTTTATTCATCAAATTCATGATGTGGCCTGCCACACCAGAACGGCTAATACCTAGAATATCGGCGATTTCGTGTTGTTGAATCAACGGGTCCCGCCGAAGGAGTTGCAGTATCTGTTTTTCCCGGTTGGTCATAATTAACACTTGTTTGTTTTTGAACAGGTGTTTGTTTTAAATCGGAACCTGACAACAGTAAAGCAGCAACTATCGGAGTTGAGATTATGATCGTAACTTGTCGTCACGCCGTTTTCAGTGGTCAATCTGTGACATTAATCATATTAACCCAGACTGAAAACGGCATTTCTTATGGTTTTTATACGAGGGGAAAATTTTGTGCTGAAGATAAACTCATTAAAACAATGGGATGGATTTTTGGGATTATTTACACCAACACGTGTTGGTAACCCTGTTAATTACAAGGATTAATCTCACCACGGCTAATTTCGGTTACATAGAAAAACGATCGGCCTCACACAATTCTCTTTCTTGGCATTGTTATACCCCTCCGAGAGCAGGAACTGCTCTCGGAGGGTGCTAAACAATAGTTACTTATCCTTCAGCCCGCGGTTGATCAACATTGGTTCAATGCTCGGCTCCTGCCCACGCCATTTAACGTACAGCTTTTCCAGATCCTGGCTGTTGCCCTGTGACAACACCTGCTCGCGGAAACGCTGGCCATTCTCTGCCGTTAACCCGCCGTTATCGCTGAACCACTGGAAGGCGTCATCTGCCAACATCTCCGTCCACAGATAGGCGTAATAACCGGCGGCATAGCCGTTGCCCCAGATATGCTGGAAATAGCTGGAGCGATAGCGCGGTGGCACATAGCTGAGGTCGATCTTGTCCTGGCGCAGTGATGCGGCCTCAAACTTGTCCACGTCCTGCTGCGGCTGATCGGCACCGAGCATGTGCCAATGCATATCCAGCAGCGCGGCGGCCAACAATTCGGTCATGGCGTAGCCCTTGTTGAACTTGTCGGCCTTGTTGATTTTATCGACCAACACCTGCGGCATCGCCTCACCCGTTTGATAATGCTTGGCAAAGTGGGCAAATACCTGCGGATCGCTGACCCAGTGCTCGTTAAACTGCGACGGGAACTCGACAAAATCGCGGGCAGTGTTGGTGCCCGACAGGCTTGGGTATTGCTGATCGGCAAACATGCCGTGCAGCGCATGGCCAAACTCGTGGAACATGGTGATCACGTCGTCATAAGAGAGCAATGCAGGTTGGCCCGCTGCGGGTTTGGTGAAGTTGGAGACGTTGTAAATCACCGGTTTGGTGCCGTTGAGTTTGGACTGTTCAACGAAGTTGCTCATCCAAGCGCCACCGCCCTTGTTATCACGCTTAAAGAAATCGGTGTAGAACAGCGCCAGAGACTGGCCGTCTTTATCAAATACCTCGTATACCCGCACGTCCGGATGATAAACCGGGATATCTTTACGTTCTTTAAAGCTGATGCCGTACAGCAAATTGGCGGCGTAGAATACGCCATTATGCAGCACGTTGCTCATCTCAAAGTAAGGCTTAATCTGTGACTCATCCAGATCGTACTTCTCTTTACGCACCTGCTCGGCATAGAACTGCCAATCCCAGGCGGCCAGCTTGAAACCGCCGTTTTGCCGATCGATCACTGCCTGAATATCTTTGGCCTCGCGCTCTGCCCGGGCCGTGGCGGCAGGCACGATATCACGCATAAACGCCAACGCCGCATCCGGGGTTTTCGCCATCTGATTTTGCAACTTCCAGGCGGCATAGTTCGGGAAGCCCAGCAGTTTGGCCTGCTCGGCACGCACTTTAGCTAACCGCGCCAGAGTTTGGCGAGTATCGTTAGAGTCATTTTTTTCTGCACGATTGATCGACGCTTCGAACAACTTTTGGCGAGTATCGCGATCTTGCAGGTTTTGCAAATCAGGCTGTTGCGTGGTGTTTTGCAACACCAACAGCCATTGCTTATTCAGCTTACGTTCGCTAGCCGCCTGCGCTGCTGCCGCCAACTCGCCCTCTGAAAGCCCGACCAGCAGGGTTTTATCACCGATCGCCAACGCGCCATTTTTGCTGGCGGCCAATAATTTATTGGTGAACTGGGTGCTCAGCGTCGCCGCTTCCTGGTTCAACGCTTTCAGTTGGGTTTTATCCGCGTCAGAAAGATTGGCCCCGGCCAGCACATAGTTCTTGTAAGTAACCTCTACCAGCCGCAGGGACTCGGTGTCCAAGTTGAAGCTGTCACGCCGATCGTAAATCGCCTTGATGCGCGCAAACAGTTTGCTGTTCAGCATGATGGCATCATTTAACGCCGCCAGCTTCGGTGAGGTTTCTTCATCCAGCTTTTGCAGTGCGTCGCTGGTGTTGGCGGAGGTCATCGCGCCGAACACGTTCATGGTGCGCGTCAACAGTGCGCCACTTTTTTCCAGCGCCACGAAGGTATTGTCAAACGTAGGCTCAGCCGGGTTATTGGCGATTTTTTCGACTTCTGTCAGTTTCTGCTGGATACCGGCGGCAATGGCCGGGGCATAATCGCTTTCGCTGATGACATCAAAACGCGGGGCCTGGAATGGTAACTGACTGGCGGTAAAGAACGGGTTTTGTCCCTGCTTATCCTGTTTAACTTCTCCGGCCACTTTCGCCTCCTTTGTCTGGGTATTGGTTTCTGCCAGCGCGGGCGTGCTTAATGCAACGCCGATCGCCAGTACCAGGGTGGATAAACGCATCAAATCGAAACTCCTCCATGTCTTAATGTAGGGACGCTGCGTCCAATTGGATAGAAGCTGTAAATTCAGCAACATAGCCTAGCTTAGGCTCAGATGGTCGTTTGAGCAAAAATAACTGGAAATTTCTCAACAGGCTAGCGGCTGTATACTGCGGGGGAGAACAAAGAAAAAACGCGGCCAGAAGGCCGCGTTATCGTAAGCTGACTTATTTCTCTGTCATCAGAACTGATAAACCAGACCGACAGCAACCACGTCGTCAGTATTAATACCGGCCGATTTGGTGAAGTCGTTTTCATCCAACAGGTTGATTTTATAATCCACATAGGTGGACATGTTTTTGTTGAGGTAATAGGTCGCACCCAAGTCAACAAACTTGACCAGGTTTTCACTGCCGTAGGTATGACCGTTAGCAGCCTGCCCCAGGTTCTTGCCGTTGGTTTGGTTATAACCCACAAATGGGCGCAGACCGAAATCAAACAGATAATGTGCATAGGCCTCAAAGCTTTGCGCTTTATTAGCGTAGCCATACGCGTCGCTGTTTGAACTGCCGAAGCGCGCTGCATTATAGGACTGGGTAAACATGACGGCCACATAGGTATTGCTGTCGTCATATTTCAGGCCGCCTGAATAGCCTTCCGCATTGTCACCACGCCCCATGATACCACTATATGCACCACCGCCATTTTGCTCGCTGGTACGTTTGGAATTAAAGAAGGCTCCCGCTGCGCTAATACCGTAGCCAATATCATAGTTCACCGACATACCATAACCATCACCGTTCTGACCCAGAACGTTGCGACCATTGTTAGTCTCTTCAGGACTGCCGTTTTTACCCTGATACTGCAGAGCAAAATGCAGACCATCAACCAGGCCAAAGAAGTTATTGTTTCGATAGGTCGCCAAACCGTTTGAACGTTGGAACATGAACTGGTCGGCACCATAGGTGGAACCGTCAAATTCTGGCTGCATGTCGGTATAAGCCGCTACGTCATACAGGACACCGTTGTTACGGCCATAGTCGAATGAGCCATAATCAACGACTTTCAACCCTGCGAAACCATAACGTGTGAAGGCATTGTTTTCGCTTTCCGGAGTGTTAACGTTGACCTGGTATTCCCACGTACCATAGCCGGTAAGTTGGTCGTTAATCTGCGTTTCACCACGGAGCCCCATACGTATGTATGACTGGTCGCCATCAACGCTATTGTTATCAGAGAAATAGTGAAGACCATCGACTAAACCGTACAAATCCAGTTTATTACCGTCTTTGTTGTAGATTTCAGCGGCCCCTGCGGTGCCAGCCATCAGCAAAGCAGGAACCATCAGAGAGAGTACTCGAAGTTTCATCTTGATTGTCCTCTATTATTATGTCGTGCTATAGCCACTGCTGTTACGAGCATGATTAGCTCGTGGGTGTATTACCGTTTTAATGGCGGTAATGATATTAATTTATACCGGGATTACTTTAATGCAAGCTGGAGCGGTTGTTTTTTAATCGCGAGGGAGTGTTTCAAGCTGACATACGGGATAAAGTCCCCCTCATGCGGATTATGTCAGGATAAAAAACATAATTGATGCAATAGGTTGGGGTTATAGCAATTCATTACCCAAGCGCTCATGACAAATAATCAACCATTCACATTGATTTTCTATGAACCTATGCTACCCATTAAGTAGTCATAATGAAATAATTTCAAAATATTGCCAATCATTTCTTTTGTGAATATATAGAGCGAAGCCCAGTGGCTCCATACTGGCCTCAGCCCCGATACTTTATTTTCTTCTGAGGGATCGGCCATGATAAAAAGCATCATGTTGTTTCACTTTTTTCCACTGCCTGACCGTTTTCTTATCCAAACCTTAACCATTTATTTTAACCGCGCTCTGCGGCTTCATGCGGCCCATCAATATCGCATTTTTTACATTCCGGCTGTGATTTAAACAATCCATTGATTTCAGTCAACAATGCCTTGCCATCACTCTGTTGTTATTGGGAAACCGAAGCTTTAAATCAAAGGGACTTATGAACGCTATCGCTTGCAAGGCAGTGCTGTTTGACCTGGACGGTACCTTGGTGGACTCAGGAGCCTGTATAGAGAAATTGTGGTCTGAATGGGCAACCCGGCATCATCTGGATGTGGACTACGTTCTGGCAAATATTCACGGGCGTACTATCGAGGAAACGCTGCGGATCGTCTCTCCTTACTTTGACAACCCACAGTGCGTTGATGAAGTCAAAACGCTCGCCATCGAGGCTCTCAGTCAGGTTAGTGCCATTAGCGGTGCCGTTGAGCTGGTGCGCCAGTTGCCGCCACAATGCTGGGCAATTGTCACCTCCGGCGCCAAGAAAGTGTCGATGCAAAGCATGATCAGCGCAGGCATCCCACGGCCCCACATGATGATCACTTCGGAAGATATCGTGCACGGCAAACCCCATCCAGAACCCTATCTGATGGCGGCAGCCGGATTTGGCCTGCCGGTGCAGAAATGCGTGATTTTTGAAGATGCGATTTCTGGCGTGAACTCCGCCCTTGCCGCCGGTGGGCAAGTGATCGTCATCGGTAACGGCGTGCCGATTTCTTCCCCGCAAATCAAGGCCACCGTGGCCGACTTGAGTAGCTTTAAAGCCGAGTTGATCGACGACATCATCCATTTATCCTGGTGACTACAACACGCTGGCGGGCACGTTTGCTGTGCCCGCTAATAATCACTCCATTAACTTCTTTTTAACCTCCCCGTGATGCGTTATGCTCAAAAATCCGACGTAGTGATTTTTGAAACGGGATTTCTGTTATGTCTGCCTATTTACCGCACTCCAGCCGGAGCCGTCCATGAGTTGGTTCTCGCGCGCTAGCGCGCTTCCTCTGCTGGTTGCCGGGGCATTCTTTATGGAAAACCTGGACGCTACGGTGATCGTCACCGCGATGCCGCAAATGGCGACAGCCTTTGGCGTACAGCCGGTAGATATGAACATCGGGGTTTCGGCCTATATTCTTACCCTGACGGTGTTTATCCCCGCCAGCGGCTGGATCGCCAACCGCTTTGGTGCCCGCAATATTTTCACCGCCGCCATCGTTATCTTTACTCTGGCCTCGGTGCTATGCGCCCTCAGTACCACCTTGCCACAGTTTACTGCGGCTCGTATCCTGCAAGGCTTTGGCGGCGCTTTGATGGTGCCGGTGGGCCGCCTGGTGGTGCTGCGTAATACCGCCAAACCCGATCTGATCAACGCCATTGCCACTATCACCTGGCCAGGATTAGCCGCCCCGGTCCTGGGGCCACCGGTTGGCGGTTTTATCACCACCTACGCTTCCTGGCACTGGATTTTCATCCTCAACGTGCCGCTTGGCCTGTTGGCACTGTTCTTCGCTTGGCGCTTGATCCCTCATGAGCCCGCGCAGAAAGGCGTTGCCTTTGATGGATTGGGTTTTGTGCTCACCGGAGTCGCCTGCTTTGGGCTGATGTTTGGGCTGGATCTGATCAACAGTCCGCAACTCTCGTGGCTAGTGCCTCTGTCATGTCTGGCCGCTAGCCTGGCGCTGGGAAGCCTGGCGATACGTCACGCCAAACACCACGCCTATCCCTTGATAGATCTCTGGGCGATGCGGGTAAAAAGTTACGCTGTCACTATTAAGGGCGGCACTCTGTTCCGCATTGCTATCGGTGCCGTGCCGTTTCTGCTGCCCCTACTGTTTCAAATCGGCTTTGGGCTGAATGCCTTCGATGCGGGGTTGTTGGTGCTGGCGGTGTTTGCCGGTAATCTGGTAATGAAGCCGTTCACCTCAGCAATCCTCTACCGGTTCCGTTTTCGTACCACGCTGGTAGTCAACGGCTTACTTAATGCCGCTACCATTTTTGCCTGCGCGCTGCTAACCCCGCAGACCCCTACCTGGTTGATCCTGACGCTGCTGTTTGTCAGTGGCTTGACACGTTCGATGCAGTTCACCGCGCTGAATACGCTGGCGTTTTCCGAAGTGCCGCAACCACGCATGAGCGGAGCTAATACCCTGTTCAATATGGCCCAGCAGATGGGCAGCGGCCTGGGTATCGCCATCGGTGCGCTGGCGCTGCGGTTGGCGGAAATGCTGATGCCGCAGCAACAGGGCGCGGTGCCGCTGGCCGACTTCCAGTTGGCCTTTATCGTAATTGGCGTGATCGCCCTGGTGGCGGTGCTGGATAGCTTTACGCTGGGCGCAGAGGCGGGCAATGAAATCCGCCAGAGGAAAAGTGCCCCTACGTCTGAAAAATCTATGGCAACCAAAGTAAGGAGTTAAACGATGCAATACCGTCAACTTGGCCGGTCCGGCCTTAAAGTTTCGGCTCTAAGTTTAGGCACCATGACCTTTGGAGGACAAGGCAAGTTCGCCAAAACCGGCGCGACAGACGTTAACGAGGCGCGCAATCAAATCGCCATGTGTATTGATGCGGGGATCAACCTGTTCGATACCGCCGACGTCTATTCCGCAGGCCAATCGGAGGAGATCCTCGGCCAGGCATTGGGCAGTAAACGCCACGAAGTGCTGGTCGCCAGTAAGGCCCGTTTCCCTATGGGCAGTGGCCCGAACGATGCCGGGTTATCACGCCACCACCTGATCCGCGCCTGCGAAGCCAGCCTGAAACGCCTGAATACCGACTATCTCGATCTCTATCAGTTGCACGAGTGGGACGGCATCACCCCAGTGGACGAAACGCTGCGGGCGCTGGAGGATCTGGTGAGCAGCGGCAAGGTGCGTTACACCGGTTTGTCAAACTTCTCCGGTTGGCACCTGATGAAACACCTGGGCAGCGCGGAACGGTTGGGATTGGTGCGCCCGGTCAGCCAACAGATCCATTACAGCCTACAGGCGCGCGAAGCGGAATATGAACTGTTGCCTGTTGCTCAGGATCAGGGGCTTGGGGTGTTGGTCTGGAGCCCATTGGCCGGTGGCCTGCTCTCGGGTAAATACCGCCGTAATCAACCCACACCTGAAGGCACGCGCCATCTGGCCAACTGGGGTGAGCCACCGGTGCGTGATCAAGACGCGCTGTTTGATATTGTTGAGGTGCTGGTGGAAATCGCTCATTCCCGCGGTATCTCTGCGGCACAAATAGCGCTGGCCTGGCTGTTGGCTCGCCCAACGATCACTTCGGTGGTCATCGGTGCCCGTAACGCAGAGCAGCTCAAAGATAACCTGCACGCGGCCAACCTGATCCTCAACGAAGAAGAGCTGCAGCGCTTGGAAGAAGTAAGCCGTCCGCCGCTGATTTATCCGTACTGGCACCAAGCCTCAACCGCGCCGGATCGTCTCTCTGCGGCCGACCTTTTGCTCCTTGCCCCTCACCTGGTAAAAAAATAAGTCGCATCTGCCGCTAATCAACGTAATATCGATGATCCGCCCCGTTTTAACGGGAGCGGATTTTTGCCGTTTTAGGCCTGAAAAGCGAGGTAATAATAATGATGCACAGTGACCTTACTCAGTGCCGTGTGGATACCGATCGGTTGTTGATTGCCCCCTTTACCGCAGCAGACGCCGACGATGTTTACCAGGCGATCACCCCTACGCTAACGCGTTTTTTAACCTTTGAACCAGAAGAGTCTCCCGAGGCATTTGCCAACGTCTGGGAAGGCTGGTTACCGTTGATCCGTGAAGGTGAAGAAGTCATCTTTGTGGCACGACTGCGTGACAGCAAGCAGTTCGTTGGCATGGGTGGCGTGCATAATCTGCACCAGCAAAAACCGGAACTCGGGATCTGGGTGAAAGAGAGCCTGCACGGCAACGGCTATGGCCGCGAAATCGTCCATGCCATGGCAAAATGGGCTAGCGAACGCTACCACCCGCCGTACTTCATCTACCCCGTCGCCGAGCAGAACACGCCAAGCCGCCGCATTGCCGAATCACTGGGTGGCACCGTGCAAGGCCGCCGCGAGAATATCAAATACGACTGTGTGGTTTACCACGTGCCGGCCATCACCGGTTAAAATTGCAGGGTTAACGCAACCGCGTTAGAGTGGATGCAGGCTAAAAACAGTTAAGGAACAGCAGCATGATTATTTTTGTCACGGGCGCTACCTCCGGTTTTGGTGAAGCAATTGCCCGCAAGTTTATCGGTGAAGGCCATCAGGTGATTGCCACTGGCCGTCGTGTAGAGCGCCTGGAGGCGCTGCAGACAGAACTCGGTGAAGCACTGCATATCGTGCGTTTGGATGTCCGCAACCGTGCGGCGATCCAGCAGGCCATCGAAGAGTTACCCGCTGCGCTGCGCAACGTCGACGTACTGGTGAATAACGCCGGTCTGGCGTTGGGCCTGGAACCTGCGCACAAAGCCAATGCGGACGATTGGGAAACCATGATCGATACCAACACCAAAGGGTTGGTCAATATGACCCGCGCGCTACTGCCAGCCATGGTGGAACGTAACGTTGGCCATGTGATCAACATCGGCTCCACCGCCGCCAACTGGCCTTATGCCGGTGGTAACGTTTACGGCGCTACCAAGGCCTTCGTTAAACAGTTTAGCCTGGGTCTACGCGCCGATCTGCACGGCACTCATATTCGCGTTACCGATATTGAGCCTGGCATGGTTGGCGGCACCGAGTTCTCCAACGTGCGTTTCAAAGGGGATGACGGCAAGGTAGATAAAACCTATCAAGGGGTAGATGCCCTGACGCCGGATGATGTTGCCGAAGCGGTATTCTGGGTGGCAACGCTGCCTGCCCGCGTCAATATCAATACCTTGGAAATGATGCCGGTCAGCCAGTCCTTTGCCGGGCTGAGCATTCATCGCGGTTAACAGTTCTACTCTGTGGCAGGGCACCCGCCCTGCTATTTCAACTCACGCCGTGCGCCAACCGGAAACGATAATCAACATCCCCAGCAGTGCCACTCCGGCCCCCAACCAATCCATGGTCGACAACTTCACGCCATCTACTACTCGCAGCCAAAGCAGCGCCGTTGCCACATAGACTCCACCATAAGCGGCATAGACTCGCCCACTGGCAGCAGGATGCAGCGTCAACAACCAGACAAACAGCATCAGGCTGAGGGCCGCAGGCAGCAACAGCCAGGCGCTGGCGTTTTTCTTTAGCCACAGATAAGGCAAGAAACAGCCAATAATTTCGGCCAACGCTGTGGCAAAAAACAATAAAGTGGTTTTTAACATTACCGCTCTTTCTCTCAGTAAATTAAACGAACAAGGCGATGCGCTGGTGCAATATTACAGCACGGTGATATATTTAACCCATGCTATAGCCAGTGTTGCTGGTGGATGCAACACTCACTGATAAGGATGAAACGATGAAATTACTTTCCCTTCCGCGCCTGATGTTACCGGTTGCCATGTTGTTGCTGGCCGGTGCCTGGCAAGCTCCTGCCTTCGCTGCCTCTTGCACCCAGGGCAGCACCTGCGTCACGGTTGACGGCAGCGGCGGCGCAGCCATGAGCAACGAACAGGCTCGTCAAAGCAAAGAGCAGTGGAACGAAACCAAATCGCTGCGCAGCAAGGTTAACACCCGTGTCGAGAAGGAGTTTGACAAGGTTGACCGTGCTATAGATGACGAAGATCGTTGTGATAACAGCTACAACGTCAATGCCTATTGGGAATCGTCAACCCGTAAGTGTCTGGATCGCACCACTGGCCGTCCAGTCACGCAGTAATAGCGAGTAAGGGTAAACTATTCAACCTGATGCTGCTATCCTGACAAAGAACATTCGTCTCAAATAAGGATCCAATGATGAAAAAAGCGCTTGTAGTAGGTGTACTGCTGTTAGCCACCGCGCCGCTGGCCGCTTTTGCCTCATGTGAGAGCATAAAGGCGGATATTGCCCAGAAGATTGTCAATAACGGCGTACCGGAATCCGGCTTCAAGCTGGAGATCGTGCCTAACGATCAGGCGAACCTTGCCGGTGGACAGGTGGTCGGCCACTGTGGCCAAGACACGCAGAAAATCGTCTATACCCGCCTGATTAACGGCGACGAAAGCGGCGACGCGGCGCAAACTGGCACCAGCCAAGACACCCAAGCCCCGCAGTAACCGGCTCCAGGGCGCAGTTCGTTACTGCGCCCTTCTTCTTCGTTAGGCCTGTTTAACCTCTTCACCTTCGCCCTGTGGCCGATGACGCGCCGGGATCAGCATAGCCGCGCCCAAGGCAAACAGCGATATCAACGCCGAGACCAGGAATACCCAATGCATTGAGGCGGCAACATGCCCAATGAGATCCGCCAGCGCCTCTGGCCGCATGGTGTTGCGAACCTCTGGCTCCATCAGCTGCTGCACCGGATCAACCGTGTGTGGCAGCCGCAAATGCAGGTTGATATTCAACGTGGCCCCCAGAATGGCGGTGCCGATGGCCGAACCGACCATCCTGGTGAATACCGTGCAGGCGGTGGCGATACCGCGAATACTGTAATGTGCCGCATTCTGTACTGAGACCAGGAAGGTGGTGTTGCACAACCCCATACCGACCCCGATGATGAACGCCGCAACCCGCCCCCACAGTAAACCACCTGAAGGCTGTAACAACAGCAGGATAAAGCCCCCGGTCGCCAACAGCAGCGCACCAAGCAGTGCTGTGGTGCGATAAGACGTCAGCAGCATCAAACGCCCACTCAGCATACTGGCCAACGGCCAGCCAATCGACATCAAGGCCAACGTAGTACCGGCTTCCAGCGGAGTTCCGCCCTTCACGCCCTGAATGAAGGTCGGCAAGAAGGCGCTAATACCCATCATGGCAGCACCGATCACCACGCCGCCAATATTGCCCGCCACAATCACGCGGTTTTGCCACAGGGCCAGCGGGAACAGCGGTTCAGGAGTAAGGCGCTCCTGACGAATTAACAACTTCAGCGCCACTAACGCCAACGCCAGCAACGGTATTACCCACCATCCCAGCATTTCCGCCTGCAAGAGTGACAGCAGTAAGGCGGCGACAAAGATCGTCAGCCAAGCCGTTCCCGCCAGATCCAACGCATGTTTGCGCCCCTGTTTAAGGTCTGGCAGGTAACGCCCCAGGAAATACATCGCCAGCAGGCCAATGGGCAGGTTAACCCAAAATACCAGTGCCCAAGACGTGTGTTGCACGATAAACGCCCCCAGTAACGGACCAAGAATGGCCGAAACACCCCAGACGCTAGAGATATACCCCATCACTTTTGGCCGTTCGGTGGCGCTGTAAATATCACCGATCACGGTGGTGGCAATCGGCATGATCGCCCCGGCCCCCAGCCCTTGCAACAGGCGGAAGGCAATCAGCCAATACATATTCGATGAGAAACCGCACAGGATCGACCCCAACAGGAACAGCGTGGCGCCAAAGAAAAAGACCGGTTTCCGGCCGTATAAATCCGCCAACCGTCCGTAGATCGGGATAGTAATGGCCTGTGCCAGCAAATAGACCGAAAACACCCAGCCTAGCAACGAAAAACCACCCAGGTCGCCAATAATCGTCGGCATCGCGGTGGCGACAATGGTCGCTTCGATGGCAGACATGAACATCGCCAGCATGCAGGCAAACAGGATCAATGGCCGATGAGCTACTTGGACTGTGCTCGAAGAAGTGTTAGTGGTCATCAGTTTATCATGTGTCCCTATATCTTTTATTTTCCCGCAGTATAACAGCCGGGGGACGCTGTAGTTTGTCAGGGGGATGTTGTGCACCAAAAAACCGCAACAACGCACCAATTGAACACATTGTGACGGTATCATCCATAAATAAACACCCTATTGAATAATAAGGTATTTCTTAGAAGCAACCTGAAAGTCAAGCCACGCCTGCTTTATCGTTAAAACCTATCCGAACGATAGTGCAAACCAATGATAGTGATTGATTTTAATCAAGTTGCCAACCGCCCCAGGTCGTGACAATCTGACTTGCCCATTTTATTACCTCTTTATATGTAGGGCTATTTGGAAATCAACTCATTGGAGCGAGAACATGATTAAAAAAATCATTCTGGGATGTGCCGTTACCGCCGTCGTCGGCTATTTGGGGACCGTCGGTTATGTCTACCATTACGATCAACAGCGAAACCCCGTGGTTGCTGGCAATCAAATCGATACCCTGTTAACCCGCAACGGCTGCGACTATTGCCACTCCAACTCGGCTCAACTTCCCTTCTATGCTGAGTTGCCGATCGCCAAACAAATTATGGCGCAGGATATCCTCCGTGGAAATCAGCATTTCAACCTAGATGCGACCCGCTCCGCTCTGCAACAAAAAACCGCGGTGCCTGAGGTCGATCTGGCCAAGCTGGAAGCCGTGCTGCAAAACCAGGAGATGCCACCTCCACTGTATAAGATGGTCCACTGGGCCGGAAACGTCAGTGCCGGCGATCGCAATGAACTACTGAGCTGGGTCCGTCAACAGCGCGAGCAGTTCTACACTTTGCCGGATACGCCAGCTGAACTGCGTGGTGCCGCCTTACAGCCGGTGCCTGCCTCGCTACCTACCGATCCGCAGAAAGTGGCACTGGGCTTCCGCCTGTTCCACGATCCGCGCCTGTCGAAAGATAACAGCATCTCATGTGCCCACTGCCATAAGCTGGGCGAAGGTGGCGTGGATGGCCGCGTCTCATCTTTGGGGGTTGGCGATCAGGTGGGGCCAATCAACGCCCCGACGGTGTTTAATGCGGCCTTCAATATGGCGCAATTCTGGGATGGCCGAGCGGCAGATTTACAGGCTCAGGCCGGTGGCCCGCCAATGAACCCGATCGAGATGGCCTCTGAGTCCTGGGATGAAATCATCGCTAAACTGGATCAGGACGCCTTGCTGAAGGCCGATTTCCGGCGCGTCTATGCTAACGGCTTCACCGGCGAAAACATTACCGACGCCATTGCCGAGTTCGAAAAGACACTGATCACGCCAGATAGCCCGTTTGATCGCTATCTTAAGGGCGATAGCAATGCCCTGACGGCGCAACAAAAACACGGCTACCAGTTGTTCCAGCAAAACAAATGCGGCACCTGCCATACTGGGGTCAACCTTGGCGGCCAATCGTATGAGGTGATGGGGCTGAAAGCGGATTACTTTGCCGCTCGCGGTAACCTCACCGAGGCCGACCTTGGCCGTTACAACGTCACTAAAAATGATGGCGATCGTCACCGCTTCAAAACCCCGACGTTACGTAACATCGCCCAAACCGCCCCTTACTTCCATGACGGCAGCGTGACTTCGCTACATCAGGCGGTCAAGGATATGCTGACCTATCAGGTCGGCGTTACCCTGCCGGACAACGATATCAAGGATCTGGTCGCGCTGCTGGAAAGCATGAGCGGTAAATATCAGCCTGCCACGCCTCCGGCCGGTTAATACTTTAGCCACAACGCCAGGGTTCTGATAAAGATTCGCTGGTTTTCAGGTGGGTAGACAAGCACAATGCCCACCTGAACCTCTTATTCTTCATCATCTGCCAACACATGAATCAACTGGTCCCTCTGCATCACTATCGCGCCCTGCTGCGCCATCTGTTGATTGCCATCCTACTCGGCATTTGTGCTGCGCTGGCCGTATGGTTATTTCACCGCGCCATGCTCGGGCTTGAATGGCTGTTGCTGGATCACGACGAAGGCAGTTTGGTGGCCGCTGCTGCTGCACTGCCAGGATGGCGGAGAGCGTTAACGCCCGCGTTAGGTGGATTGGCCGCTGGCTTTTTGTTGTGGATCTACCAACGTTACCAACATCAAAAACCCATCGCCCCAACGGATTATATGGAAGCGATTGAAGCCGGTGACGGACGATTGGCCGTTAACGCCAGCCTGATAAAATGCCTGGCCTCGCTGTTGGTGGTTTCCAGCGGTAGTGCCATTGGCCGCGAGGGGGCGATGATCCTGCTGGGGGCATTGGTGGGTTCGGTATTTGCCCAGCGCTTTACCCCGGCGAAAGAATGGAAATTGTGGGTGGCTTGCGCTGCCGCAGCCGGGATGGCTAGCGCCTATCATGCCCCGTTGGCGGGTAGCCTGTTTATCGCGGAAATCCTGTTTGGTTCACTGATGCTGGCCTCGCTTGGCCCAGTAGTGATCGCCGCCGTGAGTGCGCTGCTAATGACCAATCTGCTGAACGGTGGCCAGGCCCCGCTCTATATCGTGGAGCCGCTTGCTGCCCCCTGGCCGGTGCAGTATCTGTTAATGGCTTTGGTGGGCATACTGGCAGGCGTTTGTGGCCCGCTGTTTCTGTGGGCGATGGCGGCCAGTGGCCGGGCATTTCGCTCACTTAACCTCATACCGCCATTACAGCTGGCGCTTGGCGGGCTGATCGTCGGGTTGCTTTCCTTGTTGTATCCCGAAGTCTGGGGAAATGGCTATAGCGTGGTGCAATCTTTACTCTCGGCCCCACCGGGGATACTGCTGGTCAGTGCGATCCTGATTTGCAAACTGTTAGCCCTGTTGGCCAGCAGTGGCTCAGGTGCACCTGGTGGCGTGTTTACGCCGACATTATTCGTGGGGGCTGCATTGGGCTCGGTAGTGGGCCAGATGCTTGGTCTATGGCCAGAGTTGGGTATTGCAGTGCCCATTCTGCTAGCACTGACTGGTATGGCGACATTGCTGGCTGCCACCACTCATGCGCCAATTATGGCGGCATTAATGGTGTTTGAGATGACCGGGGAATATACCCTGCTGCCAGGCATTCTGTTGGCTTGCGTTATCGCCACCACCATTGCTCGCGGGCTACGCCCACTGTCGGTTTATCACAACACGTAGCGGTCAACCAACTGCGAAACATCCAGATACTGTGCCAACTCACGTTGTTCCGCACGCGGCAGATAAGGGATCTCACCCAGCAACGGAGCCGGAATACGCTGCTGCATCGCATCAATAGTTTCTGCGTAGTGCGCTAAACCGGGGTTGATACGATTAGCCACCCAGCCCAGCAATGGTAAGCCATCGTTAATAATTGCCTGTGCGGTCAATAGCGCATGGCTGACACAGCCCAGTTTGATCCCGACCACCAGGATAACCGGCAGTTGTTCCTGTACCACCCATTCGGCATAAGGACGGAGATCGTTCATCAATACCCGCCAGCCGCCGCTGCCCTCTACCACGACTGTATCTGCCTTGGCGGCGAGATGGTGCAAACCACGGCTCATCAGTCCGTAATCAATATCCTGGGTCGCATGAGCATGAAACACCTCATCCAGACAGGTGATCGGATTGATTTCGTCATAGGACAGCGGCACAGAGGAAGAGGCCTGTAAAACTAAAGCGTCTCTATTGCGGATGCCTTCACTGGTTTCCTGGCAGCGAGCCGCAATGGGCTTATAACCCGCCACTGAACGACCTTGCGCAGCGAAAGCCTGCAATAAACCGCGAGAAACCACAGTCTTGCCTACGTCGGTATCCGTGCCTGTAACAAATAAACGCTTTAACATGAATAGATTGCCTTGAAATGCCTCGTTAACCTAAAAAATCGCCGTAAATCACGGCGAGAGTCGTCCTACGGCAAAAGTCTAGGGGATGCAACTCAACGGGGGCTTGAGGTAGCTCAATCTTTTGGCGGTAAAGAATAAGAAACTCTGATAAGGGGCATCAAAGCCAATGGAACGAAAACGTACCTCCTGTCCCCAACACCCCGCATGAGTTGACGCAACACAGGCGCATAAATCAACGGATGGTCAGGTCTGGAGGGTTGTCTATCTGGGATTTTGATCAAGATGAGGGGGATCTTAATGTCCGCGTCAGCGGACAGCTCATTTTCAATAGCTCTGAACATATTGTTGCTGCGGCGCTCACAGGACACGGGATTGCTTTTTTGCCAGAAGAAGAATTTGGAGCACATATTAAAGACGGTAATCTGGTTCGTGTGCTGGAGCAATGGTGCAAACCCTTCCCTGGCTACTACCTGTATTATCCCAGTCGCAAACAGCCTTCTCCTGCGTTCTCGTTGGTCCTTGAAGCTCTTAGGATCGGCCAAAAACGCATCCCCGCCAAGGAGACGCTGGAAGTGTAGCTTTTGGATCCAATTCCCGGGCAGATTACGCCACAGCGTGAAAGACGACAGCTAAATCAACCTTGTAGCAACTTCACCAACAAAGAGCCGTTATACATGGCTTCTTTCACCAGTGCAGCACCCGGCATGGTGCCTTGGTTGAAGAATTGGGTGGATTCAACTTGCACATGTTCGCTGTACGCAGGCAAGGATTGCTGACGGATGCAGGAAGCAATCGCCGGATGCAGAATTTCTGCGGCACGGTTCAACGGTGAACCCACCAGGATTTTTTCCGGGTTGAACAGGTTGACCATGATCGCCACGATGCGCCCGACGCTGTGTCCGACGCCAAGAATAATATCTTTGGCTAACTGATCGCCAGCCAAAGCCGCATCGCACAGTGATTCCACGGTCAATGGTGCGCCATGCAGCATGGAAGACATCGAGCCACCCAGACGTTGCTGGGCAATTTCCAGCATGTTTTCAATGCTGGCGACCGTTTCCAGGCAACCGTGGTTGCCGCAATAGCAGCGCTTACCGTAAGGATCGACCTGTGTGTGACCGATCTCCACCACGCTGCTGCTGCCCGCATGCAGTACGCGTCCGTTAGTAATCACCCCTGCGCCGACGTTATGATCGATAACGACCTGAATGACGTTATGGCTACCACGGGATGCGCCATACAGCGCTTCTGCCATCGTCCAGGCGCAGATATCATGCTGAACATAAACCGGTAGGCCCGTCAGTGCTTCTAACGCTGGCCCCAATGCCATTTCATTGACGTCATAAAACGGCATGCGGTGAACAATACCCGCAGCGGTATCAATCATGCCGGGCAGCGTGATGGCAATGGCGGTTAAACGCTCGAGTTTGCTTTGGTGGCGGATAAAGAACTGGTCTACTTCGCTGACAATGCGCTGTAATAACGGC
Organism: Serratia sp. ASV30; assembly: GCF_016428815.1. Taxonomy (NCBI): domain Bacteria; kingdom Pseudomonadati; phylum Pseudomonadota; class Gammaproteobacteria; order Enterobacterales; family Yersiniaceae; genus Serratia; species Serratia sp. ASV30. The sequence continues at coordinate 39,795 of NZ_JAELTL010000036.1, forward strand.
TCGGCATGTTCGGCTTTTAACGGCAGCAGTTCTTCAACCACCATCTTGCTGCTGAGATCGCGCAGCGCCAAGGTAATGGTGCCACGGCTGATACGTGCAGAGAGGTAATGCCAGGCTTCGGTGTCCAGCACCAGGCCAACGGCCGGTCGGCCACGGCTGCCCACTTCCTGATATTCGGTTTCTTTAACCAGATGCGCTTCGAGCAGTTCACGCACTATCTTGGTGATACTGGCAGGTGCCAGCTGTGCCCGCTTGGATAATTCGATGCGCGAAATCGGCCCCAGCCGATCTATCAGCCGGTAAACTGCCCCTGCATTGGTTTGCTTGATCTGATCAATATGCCCAGGCTGCCCATCAGCAATCACACACCCGCTCCTACTATTTTTCGCGCTTCTAAATAAAGATTAGAGGCTATGGTGGGGCTTTTGGAATACAGCGTCAACTATTTGATTCGTTATGTGATTAACAGCACAAATTCACCGAGCTTTCCGTCAAAAACGCCTCTTATTTACACAGCTTTGGGCTTGAGCATCAGCGCCATTAACGCCTTGGCCGCTGCCGTTAACGGCCTGCTACGATGGTGCACCAACCAGACCTCGGTCATCGCCTCCGGCTCGGCCAAAGGGAGATAGGTCACCCCATCGATCTTCACTCTGCCAAATGACATCGGCAAAATGGAAATCCCTAACCCGGCAGCGACCAGACCGATAATAGTCATCGCTTCCCCCACTTCTTGCGTGATGTAAGGGGCGATACCAGCATTGGCCAGCAAAGCCAGAATTTCGTCGTACAGCGCAGTGCCCACTTCACGGGAAAAGAACACGAAGGGTTCCTGGGCCAAATCGCTGAAACGCAGCGTGCCTGGAGCCTTAAGGGTTAACGGGTGACCATTCGGCACCACGGCAAGCAAGGGCTCGCGTAATAACAGCTGATGTTGCAGCGCATCCGGCAGGCGGGTATTGCGCATCACGCCCAGATCCAGTTCTCCGTTGAGCAGCGGCTCAAGCTGTTGCTTGGTGTTCACCTCGCGCATTTTGATATGCACATCCGGTGATAACTGGCGAAAGGCCCGCAAGCTACGGGAAACCACGCTGATAAAAGGAGCCGAGGAGGTAAAGCCAATCGTCAGCTCACCCAGTTCGCCACGCTCCAGGCGGGCTGCCTTCTCTGCAGCCCGGTTGACCTGGGCAAGCACCTGATAGGCTTCTTTCAAGAACATCTCACCCGCCTGGGTCAGGCTGACGTTACGGTTATTGCGCGCCAGCAAACGCGCACCCACCATATCCTCCAGTGCTTGGATCTGTTGGCTTAGGGGCGGCTGGGAAATCCGTAGCCGCTCCGCCGCCCGGCCAAAATGCAGCTCTTCGGCGACGGCGACAAAGTAACGCAAATGTCTGAGTTCGATATTCATACTTTAAACATCTTAATTAGGATGATTAATATATTAGACAAAAAACTGGCCGCTCCCTATGATTTTGTGACTCAAGACGTATTTTTTATCTCCCGAACCCGGTAAGGAACCGCTGTGACAACCGCTTCGCGTTCTGCGGCCAGTATGCCAAAAACGCTGCCTGCCCCTGACAGTGCCCCAACAACCAAACGCACCACGTTGAATAAACTCCCCTACATCGAACGCGGTACACCGCAGTTTATGCGCGTGACCTTGGCGCTGTTCTCTGCCGGGCTGGCTACCTTTGCGTTGCTGTACTGTGTGCAACCGATCTTGCCGGTGCTTTCGCAAGATTTTGGCATCTCCCCAGCCGAGAGCAGCCTTTCCCTCTCCTTTTCCACTGGGCTGTTGGCCATCGGTCTGATGTTTACCGGCCCGCTGTCCGATGCTATCGGCCGCAAGTCGGTGATGGTGGTGGCCCTGCTGTTGGCGGCGATCTGTACGCTGATCTGTGCCTTTATGACCAGTTGGCACGGCATCTTGCTGATGCGGGCGCTGATTGGGCTTTCGCTGAGCGGGGTTGCGGCAGTCGGTATGACCTACCTGAGCGAAGAGATCCACCCCAGCTTCGTGGCCTTTTCTATGGGCCTCTATATCAGCGGCAACTCGATCGGTGGGATGAGTGGCCGCCTGGTAACCGGGGTGCTCACCGATTTCTTTTCCTGGCGGATCTCGCTGGCGGTGATTGGGGTGTTTGCCCTGGCAGCAGCCTGCATGTTCTGGCGCATTCTGCCAGCGTCCAAGCACTTCCGCGCCAGTTCATTGCGGCCTAGAACGTTGCTGATTAACTTTAAGCTACATTGGCACGACAAGGGGCTGCCGCTGCTGTTTGCCGAAGGTTTCCTGCTGATGGGCAGCTTTGTGACGATGTTCAACTACATTGGCTACCGCCTGCTGAGCGATCCTTATCATCTTAGCCAGGCCATTGTGGGCCTGTTGTCAGTGGTGTATCTCACCGGTTCATACAGTTCACCCAAAGCGGGTGCCCTGACCTCCAAATTTGGCCGCGGCCCGGTGCTGCTGGCGTCCATTATCATTATGCTGATCGGAATACTGATCACCGCCCTGGCCCCTGTCACAGTGATCTTTATTGGCATGATGCTGTTCACCGCCGGTTTCTTTGCCGCCCACTCGGTTGCCAGCAGTTGGATTGGCCGCCGCGCACGCCGCGCCAAAGGCCAGGCTTCTTCGCTCTATCTGTTCTGTTATTACGTTGGTTCCAGCGTTGCCGGGACGTTGGGCGGCGTGTTCTGGCATAACTTTGGCTGGAGCGGCGTAGTCGCTTTTATCAGCGTGATGCTGTTGCTGGCCCTGCTGGTTGGCCATTACCTGAAGAAATTGCCGGAAGCTGCGCGTAGCTAGCCTCCAGACCCCTTCCGCTCTGGGAGGGGTCACATTACCTCCCTGCTTAGCTTGGTTCACTCGTGGTTAATGATGCTGATGTGGCTGAAGTTGCCACCTTGGTTACACTGCCCTACAATGGATGTTGTAACTAAAATGCGAGGTAATGATGGATAAGTACAGCCTGATCGGCAGAATGAATGCGCGTTTTAGCGAGCTGGAACAGGCGCTGGCGCAACTCCACCAGCAAATCCAGCCGTTGAGGTTGCTGGCAGCAAGGGTGTTCAGCCTGCCAGAAATTGAAAAAGGTAAGGAGCATACCGCTATCGAACAGATCAGCGTTGAGCAGCATGTAGGCCAGGCTGCACGTGACCTTGCCCTGGAACACTACCAACGGCTGTTTATCCACCACAACCGCCAGCATATCAGCAGCAAGGCGGCGGTAAGATTACCCGGTGTCATTTGCCTTGAGACCGAACGAGCCGAGTATCTGGCGCTACAACAGCAGATCGCCCTAATCAACCGGCTTAAGGCAGAACTGGAACATATCATTACCGTGGAATCTGGCCTGGCACCTGAGCAACGCTTTGAGTTTGTGCATACCCACCTGCATGGTTTGATCACCCTCAGCGCCTATCGCTCCATTACCCTGCTCACCAACCCGGACTCGGTGCGTTTTGGCTGGGCCAACAAGCACATCATCAAGAAGGTGAAGCGCGATGATATCTTGGTGCAGTTGGAGAAAAGCCTGAAAGCCGGGCGCGCCGTTCCGCCCTTCAACCGCGAACAATGGGCGGAACTGGTCAGCCGTGAGATAGATGACGTCAGCCGCCTGCCGCAGAACGCGACGCTAAAAATAAAACGGCCAGTGAAAGTGCAACCCATAGCGCGCGTATGGTATCAACCGCAGCAAAAGCAGGTGCAACACCCCTGCCCGCTACCGCTGATAGCCTTGTGCCAACCAGAGATGGGTGCACAGGTGCCAAAGATCGGTGAACTGCTCAATTACGACGTGGCAGCGGTAAAACACAAATATAAGCCGGAGGCTAAACCCTTGCGCCTGCTGGTAAAACGCCTGCATCTGTATACCGATATTGAGGGATAATTAACGGACGTAAATCGGTTTATCAGGGTATTTGGTTGAACGGGCACAGTATGTGTGCCCCTGCACGTCAAATCGAGCTGCGAAAGTAATTACTCGTCGTTAAGCTTGTAAACACGCAGCCGATGACCATCGGGATCGGCGGCAACAAAGGTGTAGCCGAAGTCCAGCTCGACCGGAGATTGCACGATAGTTAATCCTTTATCCCGCCACTGTTGATAGAGCGCATCGACCTGTTGCGGTTGTTCGCACATAAAACAGATCTCTGTACCGCCACCGGTCGCCGTTGCAGCAGGCTCTACGGTATGTTTTGACCACATGCCCAGCTTGAAACCATTACTCAAGATAAATAAGGCAAAGGTGGGAGACTGCTCGACAGGTTCGGCTCCCAACAACTGGCGATAAAATTCGGCGCTTTTTGCTGGGCTATCGACATAAATCATGGTCATGCTTGGGGTAGTCATTACGTTATCCTCTGGATGGGAACCGGCTGGCTCCTGATAACGTCACTCTAGTGCACCCTACTGTCAGTTTATGGCAGTAGGGTCATTGGGCAATGCCCTCACTTTCCCGCCACAGCTTCATCAATGCCCGGCGGCCACGCGGGTAACGTAGCTCCAACAGCGTTAAGCGGCCAATACGGTCAAGGCGGAAATGGCGTATCGAGCCACGCAATTCGCACCAGGCCATCAGGATCTGCACCTGTTCAAAGTAGCCCATGGCAAACGGCCACAAGATACGCTCGCTGCCATTACCGGCATAATCCCGATACTCCACCTTGATTTTACGCTCTAAACGGATGGCTTCACGGATCGTCACCAGGGTCTCATCCGCCACATAGGCAGTAGGCACCGGGCCGATCAGCAGCGTATTGGCATCCAGCTCTTCACGCAGTTCCGCAGGCAACACGGCGGCAATTTTTGCCAACGCATTGGTCGCCGCCCCGGCAAGTTGGCTATCACCCCGGCGTTCCACCCAGCGCATCCCCAGAACCAGCGCCTCGATCTCAGTTTGCGAGAACATCAGCGGCGGTAGCATAAATCCCGGCCGTAATACATAACCGATCCCCACTTCACCAACAATATCCGCCCCCTGCTGCTGCAAGGTGGCGATATCACGGTATAACGTGCGCATGCTGATCCCCAGTTCTTCGGCCAGGGAATGCCCGGCGACCGGGTAACGATGGCGGCGCAGGATCTGCATCAGATCGAGCAGGCGTTGAGTGCGGGACATGGGTTACTCTCGTTGCAGCAGTTGTTGAATAAAGTCGGCAAAGGCACGGGCCTTGGCCGAGATGAAGTGCCCACTGGGAAACACCGCCCAAAGCGCCAACGGTGGTAACTGCCATTGCGGCAAGACGGCAACCACCTTGCCCTCACGCAATTCACTACGAAACAGCCCTTCACAGGCTACCGTCGCACCAAAACCAGCCACCACCATTTCACGTAAGCATTCGGTAGCACTCACGCGCACCCGGCCCTGCAATCGGACCTGTTGCTGTTGTTGTTCATGGGTGAACAGCCACTCCTCAGCGCCACCAGCACGGTGATGGATCACCATATCATGCTGTAGCAACTCCCGGGGCATTTGGGGCATCCCTGCTCTGGCAAAATACGCCGGGGCCCCGATAACGCGTTGCGTTGCTGAACCCAATTTGCGGGCGGTAAAAGCAGAATCGGGTAAATCACCAACACGCAAAGCGATATCGATCCCCTCGGCGATCAATCCCAACTCGCCCTCATCAAGCAGCAGATCCATTGCCAACTCCGGGTTGTCGTGTAGAAACTGGCTCAAGTCCGGCAGTTCAATCAGGCGGGAAAACACCGCAGACGAAGCGACCCGCAACCGACCGGTTAATACCTCGGCCACGCCTGACACGGCCGATTCGGTTTCTGCGACTTCATGCAAGATGTGTTTGGCCCGCAGATAGAGCTGTTGCCCAGCTTCCGTTGGCCGTAAACCGTGAGTGGAGCGGAGCAGCAAGCGCGTATTCAGCTGTTGTTCCAACCGGACAATCGCCTTGGATACCGCCGGTTGACCAACGTTAAGCCGCCGGGCCGCAACGGAAAACGATCCCGCCTCAAACACGCTGATATAGGTGGCGTAGTCGCCTAGCTTGTCCATTCTGCCATTCCCCGTTGGAATAACCATTAGTAATCACCGCACTCTACCCCCATACAACGACAATAGGCAAACTGGTTGCTGTCCATTCGTTATCTTAAGGAACAACATGAAACTTCAGGATCAGCTCGACGCATTCAAGGCCGCTTTTGAAGCAGGCCAACTGCCCTTCAAGCTTGCGCCCTCGGATCATGAACTCTTGCGTCAGGGTATCGACGAGCTTATCAGTACAGAAATGGCCAACAACGCCTTGTCGGTCGGTGATCGCGCCCCTGAGTTTACTTTGCCGGATACCCAGGGTAACCCAGTCTCTTCCCAGCAATTGCTGGCACAAGGGCCGCTGGTCGTCAGTTTCTATCGGGGAGGATGGTGCCCATACTGCAATATCGACCTCCAGGCACTGCAGGCCGTTCTGCCCGAGTTGCGTGACCGTGCCAACCTGGTGGCCATCTCGCCACAGTTGCCGGTTAACGGCCAGCAAATGCAGCAAGCGCATGGCTTAACGTTTCCTTTACTGACGGATAGCGGCAATAGCCTGGCAGCACAGTTTGGTTTACGTTTCTCGTTGACGGATGATCTTGTCGAGCTGTACATCAACAGCTTGGGTATCGACCTGACCAAGCTTAACGACGAAAGTGGTTGGACATTGCCGATGCCTGCCCGCTTCGTTATCGCGCCTGGCGGTGACATCATTTATGCAGAAGTTAACCCGGATTATACCCAGCGTGCGGATCCGTGGGCGTTGGTTTCATTGCTGAAGGGGTGAGCCGCATTGCCAGGCGCTATCACAGCGCCTGGCCTTTGGCGTTATTTCCTCATGCTGCCGACCATCTCCTCTGGCCGCACCCATTCGTCAAACTGCTGCTCGGTCAGATAGCCCAACTTCAGCGCCGAGGCTTTCAGCGTCAATCCTTCCTTGTGGGCCTTTTTGGCGATTTCCGCCGCCTTGTCATAACCGATATGGGTATTCAAGGCGGTAACCAACATCAGCGACTCGTTAAGCAACTGGCCGATGCGTTCGCGGTTTGGTTCAATCCCCACCGCACAGTGCTCATTGAAGCCGCTCATCCCATCTGCCAGCAAACGAATAGATTGCAGATAGTTGTGAATAACCATCGGGCGGAATACGTTCAGCTCAAAGTTACCGGACGCGCCGCCAATATTCACCGCCACGTCGTTGCCCATCACCTGCGCACAGAGCATGGTCATGGCTTCACACTGCGTTGGGTTGACCTTCCCCGGCATGATTGAGCTGCCCGGTTCGTTTTCTGGGATAGAAATTTCACCGATGCCGCAGCGTGGGCCAGAGGCCAGCCAGCGCACATCGTTGGCGATCTTCATCAACGAGGCGGCCAATCCCTTCAAGGCACCGTGGCCATGCACCAACGCATCGCAGGTTGCCAGGGCTTCGAACTTGTTCGGCGCGGTGACAAAAGGCTGCCCGGTCAGTTCTGCCAGCGCCTTCGCCACACGCACCGCGTATTCGGGATGAGTATTCAGCCCAGTCCCTACAGCCGTGCCGCCCAAGGCCAACTCACTGAGATGCGGGATGCTGGCTTCGATATGTTTGAGGTTATATTCCAACATCGCCGCCCAGCCGGAGATTTCCTGGCCCAGCGTCAGTGGCGTAGCATCTTGTAGATGGGTGCGACCGATTTTAACGATATCGTGGAAAGCTTCCGCCTTGGCATGCAGCGTGCGGTGCAGCGCCTTCAGCTCAGGGATCAGATGCTCACGTACCGCGATCACCGCTGCCACATGCATTGCGGTAGGGAAAACGTCGTTGGAACTCTGGCTTTTGTTGACGTCGTCGTTGGGATGCACTCGCCGCGCTTCACCGCGTTCGCCCCCCAGCAACTCGCTGGCACGGTTGGCCAGCACTTCGTTCATGTTCATGTTGGTCTGGGTGCCGGAACCGGTTTGCCAGATCGACAATGGGAATTCATTGGGGTGCCTATCCGCCAGCACTTCATCGGCAGCCTGGATAATCGCCTTGCCCCGCTCTGCTGGCAGCAACCCCAGATCCATATTGACGCTGGCTGCCGCACGCTTGGTCATCGCCAACGCATGGATCAGCGCCGGGGGCATTTTTTCTGACGAGATACGGAAATGTTCCAACGAACGCTGAGTCTGCGCGCCCCATAGTTGGTCGGCGGGTACTTCGATGGGGCCCATTGAGTCTTTTTCAATCCGAACGCCTGCCATCACTGTCTCCTTAGCACAATTCCTAAAATGAAGGGGAAATGCCAACGAGTGACAACCCGTTGGCGAGCCACCTCAGTATAGACAGATAATAACTATTCGCATTAACGTCCAGAGCAAAGAGCATTTTTAGCCATCTTGGCTTGCATGCGCCTGCGCCACATTGTTTACTTAGCGCAATTTTCTTGAGAAAGCAGGGATACGATCATGCAAAAAATGACAAATGCCATCCAAAACTACGCCTGGGGCAGCGTTGATGCGTTAACCAAGCTATATGGCATTGCCAACCCGACAGGCAAGCCAATGGCGGAACTGTGGATGGGTGCCCACCCTAAAAGCAGCTCACAGGTCGCCGATCAGGCGGGGAACCTGCGCTCTCTGCGTGAGGTGATTGATACCGACCAGCCGAAACAGCTGGGTGCCGAAGTGGCACAACGCTTTGGTGAATTGCCGTTCCTGTTTAAGGTGCTGTGTGCCGACCAGCCGCTCTCCATCCAGGTCCACCCGAGCAAGAGTGCCGCAGAGGTGGGCTTTGCCAAAGAAAATGCCGCTGGTATTCCGTTTGATGCCGCTGAGCGCAACTATAAGGATCCGAATCACAAGCCGGAGCTGGTGTTTGCCCTGACGCCGTTCCTGGCAATGAATGGCTTTCGCGAACTGGACGATATCGTTGCGCTGTTACACCCTCTTTCTGGCGCACATCACGATATCGCCGCCTTCCTGCAGCAGCCGGATACCGCCCATCTGGCGACCCTGTTTGCCAGCCTGCTGGGAATGAGCGGTGAGCAAAAAACGCTGGCGCTTGGCGTGCTGAAGGCCGCCTTGAACAACCAGCAGGGTGAGCCTTGGGACACTATCCGCTTTATCGCTCGTTTCTATGCCGACGACAGCGGCCTGTTCTCTCCGCTGCTGTTGAACGTGGTCAAACTGGCACCAGGTGAAGCCATGTTCCTGTATGCCGAGACCCCACATGCCTATCTGAACGGCGTCGCGCTGGAAGTGATGGCAAACTCGGATAACGTGCTACGCGCGGGTCTGACACCAAAATTCATCGATATTTCTGAACTGTTGGCCAACCTGCAGTTCCGTCCGCAACCGGCATCTGGCCTGCTGACTCAGCCAGAGCAACGTGGCAAAGAGCTTTTCTTCCCGATCCCCGTTGAGGACTTTGCCTTCTCGTTACACGATCTCGATGCCACACCGCAGCCACTGGCGCAAAACAGCGCGGCGATCGTGTTCTGCGTAGAAGGTGAAGCAGCGCTGGAGAAACAGGGCCAGCAGGTCATCTTGCAGCCAGGTGAATCCTGCTTTATTGCTGCCTTCGAATCCCCGGTTAACGTCACCGGGAGCGGCCGTATCGCCCGCGTTTATAATCAGTTGTCCTAATTGACGGTAAAATATAGGTAAATAAGTTGCTAAGATGATTAGTTTACCTACACAATAAAACGCCTTCGGGCGTTTTTTTGCAGGCCCAATTGGTTGCCCTGCCCTCTACCGGCTTAACAAAGGAATAACAGAACTATGAAAAAATCGTTAGTCGCTGTCAGCGTCATTGTAGTGCTCGGCGCAGCATGGACTGGAGCCTCTTGGTACACCGGCAAGCTTATCGAGCAACGGATGGGGGAAATGGTCGACACCGCCAATAGCCAGCTGAAAAGCATACTGCCGAAGGCTGGGGTCAAGATGAGTTATGAAAACTACCAACGCGGGATTTTCAGCAGCCAAGCCCGTTTTGTGCTGCGTGCCGATGGTAGCATCACCACCGACGATGCCCTGCTGAAGTCCGGCGAAGAAGTGGCCTTCATTGAAACCGTCGATCACGGCCCATTCCCGCTGGCCCAGTTGAAAAAATTCAACCTGATCCCAAGCATGGCTTCGGTCCATACCGAGCTGGAAAACACGCCAAAAGTCAAAACCCTGTTTGAAATCACCAAAGGTAAGTCGCTGTTCAGCGCCGATTCACGCATTGCCTACAGCGGCGATGTCGCCAGCTCTATCGATGTGATCCCGGTGGAGTACCAGAAAGACAAGTCCTCACTGAAATTCAGCGGTGCAAAAATTGACGCGGATGTCGGCAAGGATATGCAAACCGCTGTCCTGGATGCCAGCAGTGACAGCCTGGTGATCAGCGGCCCAAATCAGTCCGGCCAGAACGAACAGATGACGATGCAAGGGCTGACGCTCAAAAGCAACACCCACCTGGGCCAGTACAGTCTGAGCCTGGGTGAGCAAGCGCTGGGCATGAAACAACTGACCGTGGCTGTCGACGGTAAAGACGCAGTGACGATGGAAGGCTTCAACCTGGCCAGCCAGTTCGGCGAGAAAGGCAACAGCCTCGCAGGCCAGCTGGATTACACCATGGCGGCGTTGAAAATTCAGGGTACCGATTTTGGTGCAGGAAAACTGCTGCTGAAAATCGACAACCTGGACGGTAAAGGGCTGAAAGAGTTTGCCGATCGTTACAATCAGCAGGCCATGGCCTTGCTGCAGCAAGCCGAAACGTTGTCGCCAGAAGCCTACCAGCAGCAAACGGCTGAGATGCTGGTGCAAAACCTGCCACTGTTGCTGAAAGGCAACCCAACCATCAGCATCGCACCGCTGAGCTGGAAAAACACCAAGGGTGAAAGCGCCTTTACCCTTAACCTCGACCTGCTGGATCCCGCACAGGCTGGCGCTGCTGCCGAATCCCCGGATCAGCAGCTTGCCCGTTCGGTCAAGAAAATCGACGCGCAGTTGACTATTCCGGTCGCTATGGCGCAGGAAACCATGGCTCAGGCGGCACAGCTGCAAGGTGCCAGTGCGCAACAAGCACAGCAGCAGGCCGAACAGCAGGTGAAAAGCCTGGCAGCGATGGGCGAGATGTTCAAGATCACCACGCTGAAAGATAACGTGATTGGCAGCAGCTTCAAGTATGCCGATAACCAGATTGAGCTGAACGGCAGCAAAATGTCGCTGCAGGAGTTCGTGGGTATGTTCGGGATGCTGGGCGGCGGTTCCGCACCAGAAGAAGATAGTGCTCCAGAGCCCGATCAGCAGGATGCCGCTCCGGCACCAGAGCAACCCACTCTGCAAGGGCAATAAAAACCTTCTGGGGTCAGGTGATATCTGGCCCCTTTTTTATTAACCATAAACCGCATCGCGGATCTGCACGGGATATAAACCGTTCATTCCCTCAATCGCAGTGTTGGTCAATGCCACCACGCTCAACTCTGCGACCGGATCGTAAAACCAGCTGTGCCCATACACGCCGCCCCACTGCATAGTGCCATTATGCTGCGGCGTTGCTGCCAATGCGGCATCCACCAGCACCGCGCCACCAAAACCAAACCCCCAACCCGGCCCCTGAATTTCTTCCTGTGCTCCGACATGGGATTGACGCATCAATGCGGCGGTTTCTGGCTGCAAAACTCCGTCGCCACCATTACGCAGCGTCTCCACCAGGCGCAACACATCATCAGCATCACCAACCATCCCCGCACCAGCCGAAGGATAAGCGTGGCGGTCAAGCGCTCGCGAAGGCGAAAACTCCACGTCAAAACCAAACTCCTCAGGAAGCCTCAGCAGAAAACCGTCATACATCGCTGCCGGTTGCGGTTCAGCGTTGTAATAGGCCGTTGCCAGCTTATCGGCGTTCAACGTATAAAAACCGGTATTCCACAGCCCTAGCGGTTGGCCAATCCAACGCTCGAATAGCTGTGGCAAAGGCATACCAGCCACCTGCTCTAGTACCGCACCCAATACGTCAATTGCCAATGAGTAACTGAATTCGCTACCCGGCTCTGCCTGCAACGGCGCCTGCGCCAGCCGATGGAGATTTTGCTCCAGCGTTAACGAGGATATCTCCATGCCGTCGTGGATCCCCAACCGCTGGTAGATCCCGCCCTCTGGCTGCTTGAAACGGTAATCCAACCCGGCAGTGTGGGTTAACAGGTGGCGAATAGCGATCGCTGGCCGTCGTCCATCGGACAACGCCGGAGTAAACCACGGTAGCCAACGGCTAACGACATCATCCAGACTTAGCAGTTGCTGCTCTATCATGCGCATCGCTGCCAGCGTGATGTAGGGTTTAGAGACCGAAGATAACCGGAATTGGCTATTACGCTGCATGAGTTTCCGCTGCTCGCGATCGGCATAGCCGCTGGCACCTGCGTAAATCACCGTCCCCTGTTGAGCCACCAGCACCACGCTACCCACGATCCGCCCTTCGGCGATCGCCTGCTGATTGACTGCCTCTATCCGTTGTGTCAATGCCTGAGCCATAACTGTGATCCTCTTAAGGTAATCAGGCCAGTCTACGGTTTTGATCATTAAATTAAATAGGCTAAAATTTAATGAATCATTAAGTTGGGATTATCGATAGATGAGCTCACTGCTGCAATTACTGCCGTTTTTCGACGCCGTTGCCAAATTGGGCAGTTTTACCCAGGCGGCCAATCATCTTGGCGTCACACCGCCTGCGGTTTCACAAAATGTCCGCGCGCTAGAGGCCCTTCTGGGAGTACGCCTGTTCAATCGCACCAGCCGTTCAGTCAGGTTAAGCGATGAAGGGCTGGCATTTTATGAACAAATCGCTCCCGCTATGGGCCAGATTGAGGTCGCGGCAGAAAATGCCAGCAGTCAACGTGGTGAGCCAAGCGGCTTATTACGTATTACCTTGCCGCAGTTGGCCGCGTCGATGCTGGTCATGCCCTATCTGCCGGAGTTCCATGCGCGCTATCCTGAACTTAAGCTGGAGCTGTTTACCGACGATCGTTTTGCCGATCTGGTGCTGGATAATTTTGATGCGGGCATCCGCATGCAGCGCATGTTGCAAAAAGACATGGTGGCCGTCCCTATCGACCAAGGCCAACAACATGTGATCGTGGCTTCTCCGGGCTATCTGGCACAACACGGTCAGCCCGAAACGCCACAGGAGTTACAGCAGCATGACTGCATGCGCTACCGCTTTCCCGGCAGTGGCAAACTGGAACCCTGGTATTTCAGCAACGGGACTGAGCAGTTGACGCTGGAGGTCAACGGGCGGCTGATCTTCAATGAAAACCAGCTGCTTAAAGACGCGGCGATAGCGGGATTAGGGCTCACTCAACGCTTTCGAGCTGCCGTACACCAAGAGTTGCAGAGCGGACAACTGCGAGAGGTTCTGCAGGATTTTAGCAACGTCGCGCCGGGGTTCTTTATCTACTTTCCAGCGGGCCGCCATATGCCGCTCAAGCTGCGCGCCTTTATCGATTTTATGCGGGAAAAACGCGAGCGGCAGATCAAGCCGATCCGCGCTTGAGCTTCTGGGTATTGAACGCCTCGGAGGCTGCGAAAACCGGGCCAAAGTCTTTCATTTTTTTGTTTTCAGCGTGGCTTCAGAATGCGGTTCACTCATGACATTGCTGACTAAGTATCCAGTCTGAAATAGCCCTTAGTGAACCCGGCGAGTAAGCATGCTGCCCGGACAACAGAAATCCACCTTGCTTCCACCAAGGCCACTGCGAGGATAGCTGGTAGTCAAACCATTCGCTCCGCAAAAGCCCATGGGTAGCATCAGCGATCAGTCTGATGCAGCGAGGTGTTTTGGCCGGGAGTTCTTCGCTCCAGACAGCGGTCGTTTCGTGAGGATCGACATTGCGATCATCCGCCCCCATCAGGATCATTACCGGCGTTTGCATCGCTGAAATATCTTTCCTTGCATCGGCCTGTGAGTTTCGACGCTCAAAGTCCTGCCGGGTACAACGAGAAATACAGGGAGATGCGGCTTCCTCCTGCGTAAACTGACTGTCAAAAGCGGCAGCTTCGTGTGCTTGCGCCTTAACGATATTTTCAGCTGACAGGCCCTCAGATTGCAGACGTTGCCCCGTATAATAAATCCCCTGAGCTCGCCAATTTATCGCCGCGCCCACCAGAATAACAAAGTCGGTTTTTACCCGTTGGCTGGCCTTTGGCACGACCCAACCCGCCTGAGAAAAGCCAAGAAAGCCTATATTACTGTGCTTAAACTCCGGCTCCTGTTTCAGTTTTATCAGAGCCGATGCCGCTTCATCTGCGCGGTCCGGCAGGGTTTGTGCCAGCCAGTTACCACTACTTGCCCCAACGCCGGGTTTATCCCATGAATAAACCGCGATCCCCTGAGCAACCAGGTACTTCACCAACGGAATATAGCCGCCTTCAGACCAACGATCTTGAGCGCCATCACCATGTACCAGCAGGATAAGCGGTGGCGATATCTTCCCAGGAGGAAGGATTAATGTACCTTCCAGAACGTCCTGATGATGCTCAAATCTGATAGTTCGTTGGTGATCATCATCGGAAAGTTCAAATTCAGATAACCGAATCAGCGAAAAAACGATCAGGAAGCTCACCATGCAGCAACCAAATATCCCATATCTGTTCACAGCAGCTCCCAAATTAAATCTCATATCGTGTCGGTTATATCAAAAATTTCGCTTTAATTTAATCGGCATCAGAGCAAGGCTGTTTAGAGACACCTGAGAATTTATAATATTGGAACAACGGCAAGATTAGAGATTTAGCTACGGATCAGGCCGATCCGCGCTTGATCAGCTCTGGGGACAGGATCACATTCTGCGGCGCCAATGAATCATCGCCAATACGTTGCAACAACCGCAGGGCAGCACTGCGTCCAACCTCACGAGCCGAGCTGGAGATAAAGGTCAGCGGGGGTTCAGTCAGTTCGGCCTCCGGCACATCGCCAAAACCGATCAGCGCCACCTGTTGACCATAAAAGCTGTCCATCCCTTCCGAGCCAATACTACGGCCACTGCGCACGATACCAAAATAGGCACCCAACGCCACCGAGGCCTTATGGCACACCAACGCACTGATATTGGGATGCTGACGCAACAGATTTTCGGCAGCTTCAGCCGCCGCCCGTTGATGACAATCGCATTCGACGATCCATTCTGAGCGGAATGGCAGGCCGTATTGCACCAGGGTGGCACAGAATCCCCCCAGACGTTCGGCGCGCGTGAGCGAATCGCTTTGTCCACCAAGGTAGGCAATCTGGCTATGCCCCCGTTTGATCAGAAATTCGGTGGCCATTTTCGCGGCCTGCATATTATCGGGCCGCACCACGTCTACACCTTCCAGCCCATTGGAGCGCGCGGCACACACCAGCGGCACCCCCTGAGCTTCGGCTTTCTCTTTCAGCCCTTTCGCGGTACGTACCCCACCCGCCAACACCATGCCGTCAACGCCATGCTCCAGAAGCATATCAAAACAGCGCATCAGCCCTTTGCCTTCGCGCCCGCTTTGGGTCAGAAACAGCACTTTGCCATTGGCTTCCAGTACCTCACTCACCCCGGCGGTCATCTCGGCATAAAACGGTTCGCAGATATCACGCAGGATCAGCCCTACCACCCCCGATTCGCCACCGCGCAGCGTAGCGGCCTGGCGGTTACGCACATAGCCAAGCTGCTCGATCGCCTGATTCACACGGGTCATGGTGGTGGGTGAAATACGCCCTTTACCGCTCAGCACCAGAGAAACGGTGGTCACGGATACGCCTGCCAACTGTGCGACGTCAGTGATAGTGATCTTTTTGATGGTAATAACCTCTGCAATGCCCTATCAGGGCGAGTTTCACCCTGATAGCAAATGGTATACCGAATCTCTCAATGCAGTAAAACGATTTACCCACATAAGCATTGTCACCGCAAAGCACCGTTCATAATTGTGATTAGGGACGCATTTTTACTAGGTAAAACGTTTTATCTTATTTTTACCTAATCGGGTACACACAACATTGCATGCTTTTTCGCCAGGAGTCGTCGGTTATGCCAGCGTCTAAAAAACAAAAAATTACGCTTTGGGAGTTTTTCCAAAGCCTGGGCAAGACATTTATGCTGCCCGTCGCACTGCTTTCATTCTGCGGCATCATGCTGGGGATCGGTAGCTCACTAAGCAGCCGTGACGTGATCACGTTGCTGCCTTTCATTGGTCATCCGGCTTTCCAACTGCTGTTCACCTGGATGAGCAAGATCGGCTCCTTTGCTTTCAGCTTCCTACCGGTGATGTTCGCCATTGCCATTCCTTTGGGCATGGCGCGTGAGAACAAAGGCGTGGCCGCCTTCTCTGGGTTTGTCGGCTTTGCCGTGCTGAACCTGGCGACCAACTTCTACCTGACCACGTCAGGCGTGCTGCCTACCGTCGATCCGCTGGTGCTGAAAGCCAATAACATCCAGAATATCCTGGGCATTCAGTCTATCGATACCGGTATCCTCGGCGCGGTGATCGTCGGGATCATCGTTTATCTGCTGCACGAGCGTTTCAACACCATCCGCCTGCCGGATGCGCTGGCCTTCTTCGGCGGTACTCGTTTTGTCCCAATCGTCACCACCGTGGTACTGGGCCTGTGCGGTCTGATTATCCCGCTGATCTGGCCTTGGTTCGCTGCCGGTATTAACGGGTTGGGCCGTATGATTAACGGTGCAGGCATGTTTGGACCGATGATTTTCGGCTCCGGCGAACGTCTGCTGCTGCCATTCGGGCTGCACCACATTCTGGTAGCTCTGATCCGCTTTACCGAAGCGGGCGGTACGCTGGACGTTTGTGGCCGTGAAGTCAGCGGTGCATTGACCATCTTCCAGGCGCAGCTCTCTTGCCCAACCACCCACGGCTTTGCCGAAAGCGCTACCCGCTTCCTGTCCCAGGGTAAAATGCCTGCCTTCCTAGGCGGCCTGCCGGGTGCGGCGTTAGCCATGTACCACTGTGCCAAGCCGGAGAACCGCCACAAGATCAAAGGGCTGCTGATTTCCGGTGTAGTGGCATGTGTCGTCGGCGGTACCACCGAGCCGATCGAATTCCTGTTCCTGTTTGTGGCGCCGTTCCTGTACCTGATCCACGCGATCCTGACCGGTCTGGGCTTCACCGTGATGGCCTTGCTGGGTGTCACTATCGGTAACACCGACGGCAACATTATCGACTTCGTGGTGTTTGGCATCCTGCACGGCACCGCAACCAAGTGGTATCTGGTGCCGTTGGTAGCCGCCATCTGGTTCGTTGCCTACTATGCGATCTTCCGCTTCGCCATCCAGCGCTGGAACATTAAAACGCCGGGCCGTGAGACGGAAACCACCGCTACAC
>NZ_JAELTL010000263.1:0-302 GCF_016428815.1 Serratia sp. ASV30
CCCCATCCTCGTGAAAACCGTTGTACCAGTAGGCTCCACAGAACCAGCTCCGTTGGTGGCCGTTAATCTCGCTGCGGCGCGACTGGGCACGCCAGCTTTTCGGGTTAAACAGCGGATGCTCGTAGACCTGTCTCTTATACACATCTCCGAGCCCACGAGACAGGAGGTATCATCGCGTATGCCGTCTTCTGCTTGAAAAGTGGGGGGGGGGGGGGGGGGGGGGGGGGGGGGGGGGGGGGGGGGGGGGGGGGGGGGGGGGGGGGGGGGGGGGGGGGGGGGGGGGGGGGGGGGGGGGGGGGGGG
>NZ_JAELTL010000264.1:0-302 GCF_016428815.1 Serratia sp. ASV30
CCCCCCCCCCCCCCCCCCCCCCCCCCCCCCCCCCCCCCCCCCCCCCCCCCCCCCCCCCCCCCCCCCCCCCCCCCCCCCCCCCCCCCCCCCCCCCCCCCCCCCCTTTTCCAGCAGAAGACGGCATACGCGATGATACCTCCTGTCTCGTGGGCTCGGAGATGTGTATAAGAGACAGGACCAAGGCAGGGATCGAACACAAGGTTCTGAACGCCAAATTCCACGCCATGGAAGCGGATATTGTGGCCAATGCGGGTCAGACTGCCGCAGTAACCATCGCCACCAACATGGCCGGTCGTGGTACC
>NZ_JAELTL010000265.1:0-302 GCF_016428815.1 Serratia sp. ASV30
ACGGTAGTGATCGCCGTCCACCCTGGTCGTCATCACGTCACCGAATTCCACCTCAATGGGTCGGTTATCGTTAATGGTGCAGGAGGGAGGTGCCAACACCGTCACCTTAATCGTCACCGTACTGGTCCTGTCTCTTATACACATCTCCGAGCCCACGAGACAGGAGGTATCATCGCGTATGCCGTCGTCTGCTTGAAAAAGGGGGGGGGGGGGGGGGGGGGGGGGGGGGGGGGGGGGGGGGGGGGGGGGGGGGGGGGGGGGGGGGGGGGGGGGGGGGGGGGGGGGGGGGGGGGGGGGGGGGG
>NZ_JAELTL010000266.1:0-302 GCF_016428815.1 Serratia sp. ASV30
ACCGGCTTTGCTCGTACCGGCAAGCTTTTTGCGATGGACCACTATGCGGTGAAACCGGACCTGATCACCATGGCGAAGAGCCTGGCTGGTGGTATGCCGTTGTCTGCCGTGGCGGGCCGTGCTGAAGCTGTCTCTTATACACATCTCCGAGCCCACGAGACAGGAGGTATCATCTCGTATGCCGTCGTCTGCGTGAAAAGGGGGGGGGGGGGGGGGGGGGGGGGGGGGGGGGGGGGGGGGGGGGGGGGGGGGGGGGGGGGGGGGGGGGGGGGGGGGGGGGGGGGGGGGGGGGGGGGGGGGGG
>NZ_JAELTL010000267.1:0-302 GCF_016428815.1 Serratia sp. ASV30
CCCCCCCCCCCCCCCCCCCCCCCCCCCCCCCCCCCCCCCCCCCCCCCCCCCCCCCCCCCCCCCCCCCCCCCCCCCCCCCCCCCCCCCCCCCCCCCCCCCCCCCTGTTCAAGCAGAAGACGGCATACGCGATGATACCTCCTGTCTCGTGGGCTCGGAGATGTGTATAAGAGACAGGCTTAACGCGGGTTGGCTGATCGCCAGACGGCTGGCGGTATCGGTGAAATGTCGTAGCTGCGCCAGGGTCACAAAGTACTGAATTTGCTTGAGGGATAGCGCGGGTAACCGTCGCCATGGCTCGGAC
>NZ_JAELTL010000268.1:0-302 GCF_016428815.1 Serratia sp. ASV30
GGGTGAAGCCATGGCGATGTTTGTCGCCGCGCAAACGGGCGATTTGGCCGAGGTAGAAAGCTTTACCAAACGCATCGCCGGTGCCGAACTGAACGTGGCGATCGGGCTGGCCCGCCTGGGTTTGAACCTGTCTCTTATACACATCTCCGAGCCCACGAGACAGGAGGTATCATCGCGTATGCCGTCTTCTGCTTGAAAAACGGGGGGGGGGGGGGGGGGGGGGGGGGGGGGGGGGGGGGGGGGGGGGGGGGGGGGGGGGGGGGGGGGGGGGGGGGGGGGGGGGGGGGGGGGGGGGGGGGGGG
>NZ_JAELTL010000269.1:0-302 GCF_016428815.1 Serratia sp. ASV30
GCTGGAAGCGGTGGATACCCGTTTGGAACAGGCAGCCCGCACCTTGGGCGCCAATCCGTGGCGGGTGTTTTTCACCATCACCTTACCGCTTTCGCTGCCCGGTGTGATCGTTGGCGTGGTGCTGGCCCTGTCTCTTATACACATCTCCGAGCCCACGAGACAGGAGGTATCATCGCGTATGCCGTCTTCTGCTTGAAAATAGGGGGGGGGGGGGGGGGGGGGGGGGGGGGGGGGGGGGGGGGGGGGGGGGGGGGGGGGGGGGGGGGGGGGGGGGGGGGGGGGGGGGGGGGGGGGGGGGGGGG
>NZ_JAELTL010000270.1:0-301 GCF_016428815.1 Serratia sp. ASV30
ACAAAAACTGAATAATACTCATCAAGTTCATCACGAAAAGAGAAGGTTATGGATCTCACCCAACTGCGCATGTTCTGCTGCGTGGCCGAAACCGGCTCCGTCGCCCGTGCCGCCGAGCAACTGCACCTGTCTCTTATACACATCTCCGAGCCCACGAGACAGGAGGTATCATCGCGTATGCCGTCTTCTGCGTGAAAAGGGGGGGGGGGGGGGGGGGGGGGGGGGGGGGGGGGGGGGGGGGGGGGGGGGGGGGGGGGGGGGGGGGGGGGGGGGGGGGGGGGGGGGGGGGGGGGGGGGGGGG
>NZ_JAELTL010000271.1:0-301 GCF_016428815.1 Serratia sp. ASV30
CACGGTCACCGTGACCGACAATGGCAATACCCTGGGCACCACCACGGTTGACGAGAACGGCAACTGGACGTTTACGCCAGATGCCCCGCTGGGCAACGGCGATCATAATCTGAGCACCACCGTCACCTGTCTCTTATACACATCTCCGAGCCCACGAGACAGGAGGTATCATCGCGTATGCCGTCTTCTGCTTGAAAATGGGGGGGGGGGGGGGGGGGGGGGGGGGGGGGGGGGGGGGGGGGGGGGGGGGGGGGGGGGGGGGGGGGGGGGGGGGGGGGGGGGGGGGGGGGGGGGGGGGGGG